>JBKPIZ010000363.1:0-11059 GCA_046730495.1 Pseudomonadota bacterium | reverse complement strand
AAACAGCGGCACGCCAAGCGTGCGCTTGAGAACGTTTTTCAATTCATCTGGCGGTCCATGGGCAAAAGAAGGGGAGGGATAGTGCTCCTTCTCGATCCCGTCACGGCGTCGCAGATAGGGGTGCACCATGTCGCCCTGGATCGGCCCCGGCCGCACGATCGCGACTTCGATGACGAGGTCGTAAAAACACTGCGGCTTCAGTCGCGGCAGCATGGACATCTGCGCACGGCTTTCGACCTGGAACACACCGACCGAGTCGGCGCGCGACAGCATTTGGTAGACCGCTGGATCGTCCTGCGGCAGCGTGGCGAGCGAATAATCGAGTCCATAATGGATTTTCAAGAAATCAAGTCCGCGCCGCACGCAGCTCAGCATGCCGAGCGCCAGCACATCGACTTTCATCAGCCCGAGCGTGTCGATATCGTCTTTGTCCCACTCGATGAAGGTGCGATCGTCCATCGCGGCATTGCCGATCGGCACCGTCTCATCGAGCGGCGCGCGCGTAAGCACGAAGCCGCCGACATGCTGCGACAGGTGGCGCGGAAAACCGATCAGCGCGTCGGCGAGCGCGACGGCCTGCTGGATCGCCGGATTTGACGGATCGAGGCCGGCTTGGCGGATGTGGCCGTCGGGATAGCCGTCGCCGTAACCCCATACCGTCTTGGCCAAGGCGGCGGTCACGTCTTCGGTTAACCCCAAGGCTTTGCCGACTTCGCGGATGGCACGGCGGGAGCGGTAATGCACCACGGTGGCGCAGATTGCTGCGCGGTGACGGCCGTAGCGCCGGTAAATATATTGAATGACATCCTCGCGCCGCTCGTGCTCAAAATCGACATCGATATCGGGCGGTTCGCCGCGATTTTCCGAAATGAAGCGGGCGAACAAGAGATCGCTCTTGTCCGGATTGACGGAAGTAATGCCGAGGCAAAAGCAGACCGCGCTATTGGCCGCCGAACCGCGCCCTTGGCACAGAATTTCCTTCTCCTGGGAGCGCGCAAAGGAAACGACATCGTGCACGGTGAGGAAGTAACGCGCATAATCGAGTTTGCCGATCAGCGCGAGTTCGTCTTCGAGCCGTTTCTTAACATCGCCGGGAATGCCATTGGGATATTTGTCCTTTGGATAACGGTCCTGCGCACCCGTCCATGTGAGATCTTCCAGATGCTGCTGCGCTGTCTTGCGCGGAGGCACCGGCTCATCGGGATATTCGTATTTGAGTTCGCCAAGCGAAAAGCTGCAGGATCGGGCGATGGCGAGGCTGCGGGCAATAGCGTCGGGAAAGGCGGCGAACAGCCGCGCCATTTCCGCAGGCGCTTTGAGATGCCGCTCGGCATTGATCGACAGCCGCAAGCCGGCTGCGGCGATGGTGCACTTTTCCCGGATGCAGGTGAGTACGTCGAGGAGCGGGCGGCGCTCCGGCGCGTGATAGAACACGTCGTTGACCGCGACCAATGGCGCGCCGCATCGCTCGCCAAGCCCGGCCAACAGCCCGAGCCGGCGCGGTTCGTCGCCGCGATGGTAATGCACGCCGGCAAGGAAGGTGCGGCCCGGCGCGGCGTCGGCTAGAGCGGAGAGGCGGGAGGAGAAGTCGAAGGATGGGACCGCCGGGTCCTTCCGTTCATTCCCGCGAAATCGGGAATCCAGCGCTGGGTCGCCGCTTGCGCGGGGATGAGTGGAAATTGAATTCATCGCGCGAGGCGGCGCTGCCGGCGGCAGCGCGATGAAAATCTGGCCTTCCGCGGCATTGAGAATTTCCTCGAAGGTCAGATGACATTCGCTTTTCTTTGCTTTGAGGTTGCCAGCCGTGATCAGACGGCACAGCCGGCCATAGGCGGCGCGATCGATCGGATAGGTTAAGACTTCAAAACCGTCGATCGTCGCCAGCCGCGTGCCGACCACCAGTTTTATTTTGCGCTTTCTGGCTTCGTCATAAGCGCGCACTACGCCGGCAAAAGAATTGCGGTCGGCGATGCCGATGGCGGTCAGTCCAAGTTCGTCGGCACGCGCCACCAATTCCTGCGGATGCGAGGCGCCACGAAGAAAGGAAAAGTTAGTTGTTACAGCAAGCTCGGCATAGGCACTCATTTACATTCTCACGCGAACAAACTCACGCAAATAGGCCGTGCACGAACCAGCGCGGCGTTGCCGTTTCCCGGCCATAAAGGCCTTCGCGGTAGAGCCAGAAGCGATGACCATCGCCATCTTCGACGAGGTAGTAATCGCGGGTGAGGGCTTCTCCTTGTGAAGGATAGGACGCGCGCCACCATTCATCGGCGATCCGTTCCGGACCTTGCGCGCCAGTGATGTCGTAAGTCACCCCGCGCCAGCGGAAGCGCCGCGGTGGCCCTTCGGGAATGAGCGCGGTGACTTCGGTCGGCTCGGCTTTCGGCAACAGCAGCAACGGTCGTGTTTGATCTTTTTCAATGGGCCAATTCTGTGGCGTTTCACCATTGAACTCAGTCAGCGCTTCGGCGCATTCGGGAATATGGCGCGGAACGGCTTCGAACTGCCGCACGCGATCGGGACCGAGGCGGTGCCGCAGCGCGTCGATCAGCGCCGCACCACGTTCGGCATCATCCTGAGGCGGCGAATGCACAGCCGAGATATTCAATTCGGTTTGCCGTGCCGGCATGGATTCGGCGTGCGTGACGGCAAGGCCGATAGCCTCGAAACCGAAGCCGCTATCGTGCATAGCCGCGAGCGCTTCGAGTTTAAGATCGATCAATCGCGCTACATGCGGCACGCTGCGCGTCGGCGACGTCAATCCAATATCGATCGCCTCTACCGTTCCATCGACGCCATAGAGGCTCAGCCGCAGCGTGCGCGCGCCGGCCTCGTCGCGTACGAGCACATGCACCAGGTTCTGCATGAGACGACAGGCGCGCGCGAGAATCGCTTGGTGGCTGACGATCGGTTCAAGCAAATAATTCAAGCTGTGATAAACCGGCGGCGCGGTGACCGGGATAAGCGGTTCGTCGCGGCGGCCGAGCGCCTGGTCCAGCCGGTGGAGCAATTCGTCGGCAAAGCGAATGGCAAATGGCGCCCGTGGCTTGTCCAACAGCGCGCCCACGGATTTGAAACCGAGCCGGCGCAACAGCGCGCGGGTTTCGCCCGACAGCCGGAGTGCCTCGATCGGCATTGCCGAAAGCGCCGCTGCTTCGTCGCCCGGGGGCAGGATCGATTGCGCAGTCTCGGCAAAATGCGACAAGGCCCAGGCCATGCCGGGCGTATCGGCAATGGCAAGCCGCGCCGGCAATCCGAACCGGTCAAGACGGCCGGCAAGATCGGCAAGCAGGCTTTCCTCGCCGCCGAAAAGATGCGCGGCGCCTTCGATGTCGAGAAAAAAACCGTCGGCGCCGTTCTCCTCGATCCACGGCGAGGCGGTCGGCGTGTAGCGCGTCGCCCATAAAGCAAGACGGTGCAGCGCGGCATCATCGGCGGCGCTGTCCGCGGCGCGTACTTGCAGGCTGTCCGCTTTGGCGCGCGCATCGGCCACCGGATCGCCGACGACAATCCCGGCATCTTCCGCCGCTTCGTTCATGGCGGCGATGCGCAGGCCTCCGATTGCAGGAATAGCAAGGACGAACGGCCGTTCAGGATCGATTGGCTTGCCGGCGGGACTGATCGCCTGCGCTGCGAGAAAGCGTTTGATCGGCCAGCGCGGCAACCAGACTGAAACGATGCGCGACATGATCGTACTCCACTACCCATTCACCCGGTCGCCCGTTACGGCAGCGTTCAAGTTGCAGGCGCCAACGCGGTCGCGTGTAATCGCCGAAACGGTCGCGCGCGGCGGCTACCGCGCCGATCCGCCAACGTGTCGCTGCGGCGCTCGATTCCAGCGTTTGCGAAGGCCGCAGCAGCAACAGCGGCAAACCGGCATCGGTGGCGGCGAGATGCAATTTTTGACTGGTCTTCAGATCGAGTCTGTCGATCATGCCGACGATGGCTTGCGGTGCGCCCGAACGCAGCGCTTCCAGCAATGCCCACAAATTGTCGTGGCGATGCGCCGTCTCCACCAGGATCACGCGGGCCGGATCAAATCCGAGACCGTTGAGACCATGTCCAGACAAACGACCGCATTGGCGCGATCCATGGTCCGGCATCACGAAAATGATTTGTTTGTTTCTCGCCGCTTCTGAGAAGTTGGCGCCAAAGCGTGCCAGCACCGCTGCGACAAAACCGAAAGCGGCTGGAAGCGCTACTTGCGTTGCCGGGACGACCTCATGGAGTGCGCCGCAGGTAAGACCGCCGTTCGGCAAGTGGCAATCAAGTGCGGCAAGGTCGAAAGCAAGCTTGGCGTGCAAGGTTTGAGGCCACCCTGGATGCCGAGACAGCAAAAGGCGCAATGCGGCCAGAGCGGCGGCTCGGCCTTGGACCGGGGCTAGAGACGGAAGTACTGGCGGAACAAGCATTTAACGGTTTTCCCCGTTTGAATAACGGGTCGACATTCCGGGTATGTTTCCCGAATTTGATACTAGAACAAAAAGAGAACAAAGCAAGAGGCAAAAAGTTCGACAGTGCTTCTATGGGCGTATCTCTTGGACGCATCTTCGCAGTCTTCGGCTGACGTTTATTTCGCGGTGCACCGGCAGGCCTCACGTTTGCCTTTCGCACAGTGGCCGCCATAGACTGCCGCGCGTGAAAATCCTTCCCGTTAAACTGCCATTTGCCGTCGCCATCGTGGCGGCCGCGCTATGTCTTGACGCCGGCCCCAGCCATGCTGGCATGTATGGCGATTCCCGATGGTGCGCTGTCACCAACCAAGGAACTGACGTACTCAGCTGGGGATTGCGAATATGACACGATCGAGGAATGCACGCCGGCGGTGCTCACCGGCAATCGCGGCTATTGCGCCATGAATCCTTATTGGCGCCCCGCTCCCGATCAAAAGTGACGCTGCAGCTTTTCCTTCAACCAACGATACAGCCATGCCGGAAGCCGATCACGAAGGCCAACGTTACGCCCCCGACCAGCGCCAGGAAACGCCTGGCTTTTATCTGAAAGGTTCGCATCAGCTCGACTGGGGCATGAAAAACCGCCTGGCGCGGGTATTCGATCCGGCCTCGGGTCGCACCGTGATGCTGGCCGTCGATCACGGTTACTTCCAAGGACCGACCAGCGGGCTCGAGCGCATCGACCTTTCGATCGTGCCGCTGTTGCCGTTCTGCGACGCCTTGTTTTGCACGCGCGGCATCTTGCGATCCGTGATTCCGGCACAATGCCAAAAGCCGATGGTGCTGCGCGCCAGCGGCGGGCCGAGCATTCTGCGCGACGAACTCTCCGACGAGCAGATCGCGATGGATATGGATGACGCGGTGCGATTAAACGCGGCCGGCGTTGGCATCCAGGTCTTCATCGGTGGCGAGCACGAGACGCGGTCGGTGCACACCATGACGAGGCTGGTCGATGCCGGCCTGCGTGCTGGCGTGCCGGTGATGGGCATTACCGCGGTCGGCAAAAATATGGTGCGCGATGCCAAATATTTCCGGCTGGCCTGCCGCATCATCGCCGAGCTCGGCGCGCAATATGTCAAAACCTATTTTGTCGAAGACGGCTTTGAGACGGTGACTGCCTCTTGTCCGGTGCCAATCGTGATGGCCGGCGGCAAAAAGCTTCCCGAGCTCGAGGCGCTGACGATGGCCTACAATGCAGTACAGCAGGGCGCGGCTGGCGTCGACATGGGCCGCAATATTTTCCAATCGGAAGCGCCGCAAGCGATGATCGCGGCAGTCGCAGCCGTCGTGCACAAAAACATGAAGCCGCAAGAGGCGTTCGAGTTGTTCAATACCTTCAAACGGCGGGCCGGAAGCGTCAGCGAAGTCATGCGCAAGGCAAAGACCGAATAAGTGGTTCGCCTGCACTGGGCTGGCTTATCGATAAAAATCCACCGTCAGGATTGCCGGGTCGAGTGGCACGCCGGTCAGGCGGGTCTTCAGTGCGGCGTCCGTGTCGTGACCGGCCGGCATGCTCGCGCGTTTCGTCCGGCCCACTGTGAGTTCGCCGACGAACGCTTGGAAATTGTTCATCAGGGCGATGCTGTCAGATCTATCATTGTGTCCAAATATCACGAAAATCGAATCGTAGCGGCGGCCGGATTGCAGACAGCGGCGCACGTCGAAAAAATAACCGGCGCAGCGGTTTTCAGCTCCACGCAGCACCCATGGCACGACGGGATCGGTCGAGATGACGAGCGCGCTGCCAGTAGCATTGTGATCTATAAAATCAATTATGGCTTGGTAGGGTACAACTGAATTCCGTTTGAAGGGGGCGTTCCGGAAATCAGATTGGCGATCGCGGCAACAGAAGTGGCGAGCGTGATCACGACCGCGGCGATCGCCCGTTGAAGGTGCCCTTGCTGCAGCTGGCGGTCGAAAAACATCGTAATCAGCGCAGCGGCCACCGGTGCCAGATAGAGGAATGAGCGCGGTGTGGCGAAGCCCGCCAGCGCCATCAGTATCGGCGCGCTCAGCATCAGCAAGAATAGGTGAACCGGCTTGCCGGGTTTTTGCGGATCGATTTCGCCGATTGCTGCCAGCGTGAAAACGATAGCGAGTGGAAGAACGATCCATGCTTGGCTGACTCCAAGAGCATCTCTGCCGAAGAATCCCAGCACGTCGGTCAAAACGGAACGAATGACGCCGCCAGAGAATTCGGCCTGCACAGCCTGCATGCGGTAAGCGAATATATAATAGGCGGAGCAGAAACCGATCGCGGCGCCAGCCGCCACTATGAGCCAGTACGAGAAATCGAACGACCATTGAAATCGGCGCTGCAGAACGTGGCGATACAGCAAGAACGGCGGAACGATTAGTGCGGCGGAGAAATCCGTCGATGCCGCAAGGCCAAGCGGGACGGCTGACCACAATCGCCTCCGTTCATCGCGTGGCTCCAGATAGAGCACCATGAACAACGCGATCAGCACAGCAAAGATCGGGTACCAACGCAGCGCGTCGCCTTGGCTCACCGCTAAAGGCGTCAAGCCGAATGTGAGAACGGCAACAATGCGGGTGGGCGAGGGTAGCTTTCCGGCGTCCTCGCGCCATGAAAGCCAACGCAAAACGAGAACATGGCAAAGCGCGAGCGCCACGGAGCTCATCAGCAGACTGCACAGCCGCATCGCCGCGTCGGAAAAATCGAGCTGACGCAAGCCATAGAACAGGAGATAGGAGAATGGCGGATGGATGTCGTCGGTGGCGGGAAAAGTCGCAATGATCTCGCGCGCCGCTTCCGGTTCGATCTTCGAAAGCGTGGCAATTTCGTCGTCGAAGGGAAATCGCCATACGCGCCCGGCCATGATGCTGACGGAAACGAACAAGCACGCCATCACCGTCAACTCGAAGCAATAGGCGCGTGCGGTCGCGATGTAGCGCATAGGCGCGCGACCCGCATTGTCTTGTTCGGACATCGGATGAGTTCTTGCCCCGCCCGAGACGAGTATGTCCGGAACGGTTTAGGCGGGCAACGGGGACGAGATCAGATCTGCCTGGACTTGATCGTCCGGAATGACCCAAAGCCGAATATCAACCAGCCAACGATGCCGGCAGTGATCGCGCCGGCAAGCGTCGCCAGCATCTGCGCGGTCGAAGAGTTGCTGCGCGCCAGCGGCTCATCTTGCGGCTGATCTTGGGGTGTTGATGTAGTGACGGGGGTCTCGATTGGTGCCGGCACGATAACGCGCATCTGGCTTGATGCCGGGGCTTCAAACCGTTCGGTTTGCGCCGGCGTGCTTGCGGCTGGCGATGGCTTGTCGACAAGAGTTGGGTCAACGCTGTTGCGTTCATTTGTTGCCGCGATTTTTGTCGGCGGAGCTGTTTTTGCCGCCGAAGGGGCGGGCATCGTCGGACGGGCCGTCGCGGCTGGAGCTGGCTCAGTGTCTTCGGTTGCGAACTGCAGCACGGTTTGCGAGCTGGCTCGATCATCCGCTGCGGCAGGTTCAGCGCTCGGCCAGGTGACACGGGAGTTTATTTTCTCGGCAAGGCGCGCCGGCCGATGGGGCTTCGCATTTGCCCCCACTATCGGTCGTCGTTTTGTTTCTGACCGAGCTACTTTGGTTGTTGCCTTGCGCTGGGCGCTCACGTTGTTCGCCGCATGCGCCGGTTTGTGCTGCTCATGCGGTGGACGCAATAGGGTTTGCCGGATCGGTCTATGACGATTGTGGGCTGCGCGGCGGCGGCATCGGCAACAAAACCGGCCACCGCGACGGTCAACGCCGCGATGCAAATAGGACGAAAGCTCGACACAATTCCTCCGCTGCCCCGGATCGCTGCCGTGCTGGGCACGCCGATAACGCAAAATCGCATCAAATTAATCCGGTCGCGTGCATTGGGCACAGTCGTGGTGACGATATGGTGGCGCAATTGCGGGTTTTTTGCTGCAAAGCACAGACAAAAGTCGGCGTTAAGGTAAACGTGCCGCGCCCGAGCGCTCGGTTCCACCTTGCGACCATTAACCCAACTCGTTGATCACCTCGGGGAACCGGTGCAGGCGTTCGCCGGGGCCGTTTGGCCCGATCAGATAATTGTCGCAGACCCAGGACAGCACGCGGCCGCGGATATAGGTTGGATGCACCACAATATTCATGTGCCTTTCGATGCTCATTGACTCGTCGTGCCGGATGAGCGGCCGCTCGACCAGGTCATAGCCCTGGCCATGGCAATGCAGGCGTCTTTCTTCCGGTCGACCGTTCTTGCGCATAAACCCGTTATATTCGTCGAACACGTCCTTACAGCGCGCGCCCGGCTTTAGCAACGTCAGGTTGAATTTGCGCGCTTCGAGCGCGAAAGCGAATTCATCCTTAAGTTCCGAAGAGGCCTTGCCGACCACGCAGGAACGGCCGAGTTCGGTATACATGCCGCCCGGTCCGGAATCCTCGACCAGAAGGGCCACCGTATCACCCGCTTGAATGACGCGATTCTGGTAATGGCGCTGGCTGAATTGGGCCGGTTTTTCCGGCGGCATCGACGCGCAAAGATAGATACCGTTTTCGCTGCCGTGCCGTTGGCTGTAACACTGGGCGATTGCCGCGACATCGCGGTCGCGCATTCCCGGCTCGACTGCGGCGAATGCTGCGCGCATTGCACCGTCCTGCATGGCGGCAGCGCGCCGGATGAGCTCCTGTTCTTCCGCGCTTTTGATCGCCTTGATCTTGTCAACGAGATCGGACCCTTCGACAAAGCGCGTGTTGGAGAAGCGGCCTTTCTGCAAATGGTCGACTAACGCAAACGACATTTGCGCCGTGCCGAGGAGTCCGATGGTGCCGCCCGCGTAAGGCGAAAGCGCCTTTGCCGCGAGCTCCGGATCGTAAGGCGCCGTATAGTTGCACGAGACGAAACTTGGCGTCGTCAGCCATTGCTTGACGCCGCGTCGGATCCCATCGCCGTTGTCGGCCGGATGCGTGACGCCACCAAATGGACCTTGACTCACCAGTGTCATCAGATCGTCTCGCGGAAACACAACCGTGAGCGGATAACCGTTCGTTGCTGGCAGATCGGTAAAATATTTGACATAACCGCCCATGTGATCGTTGTTGTTCTGCATCAGCAGCACGTCAATCTGCTCGCGTTCCATGGCGGCGCGAACGGCCGCCCAGCGGCGCTGCAGCTCGACGGTCGAGATCGGCGTCTGCAGGCGTTCGGAAAGTTGTTCCATCGGTTGCTCCAATGATCGTTCCGGGCCGAGCCTAATGCGTCACGATATTGATCATGCCGTTGTAGTCACTCTTGAGAAAACGCTCCATGTTTGCCTCGATCGTGGGCAGGGCGTGGTCGATGTAGACGTCGCAGAACCCGCCCTGATGCGCGGTGATGATGACGTTGGGCATCGACCAGAACGGATGGTCGGCCGGCAACGGCTCCTGGTTGAATACGTCAAGCGCGGCGCCAGCAATGCGCTCCTTTGCGAGCGCCTCGATCAGCGCCGGCTCGTCAACAATCCCGCCACGCGCCAGATTGATGAGATAGCTCGTCGATTTCATCGCCGCGAATATACCGGCATCGATGCTATTCCGTGTGGCGGCGGTGAGCGGCGTCAGCAGGACCAGGAAATCAAAATCGCCAACGACCCGCACCAGCTCTTCGCGGCGGTACATGCAGTCGAATCCAGCGAGCTCACGCGGCGCCGACGTCACGCCAACCACGCGCATGCCGAAGGCCTTGCATTTCGGCGCCAGAACTTCGGCGATCTGGCCGACGCCGAATATGCCGACCGTCTTGTCCTGCAGAAGCTGCGCCGGAAAGCGGCGCCATTGCCGTTCGTCTTGCGCGCCGATCGTCTGGCGTAGCCCGCGCGCCAATGCAAGCATGCCGGCGAGTGCCGCTTCCGACACCGGGGCGCCGTGGATACCCCGCATATTGGTGACGATCACGTCTTTGCGCAGGGCCGGCTGATCGATGAGATTGTCGACACCGGTGCCAAGCGCCTGCACCCATTTCAATCGCGTCGCGGCGGCCAACACGTCGCCGGATAGCATCGGAGCGAAAGTGATAAGGGCATCCGCTTTATCGATGTAAGGGCCGACTTTGGAATGATGGTCGACCAGCTCGATTGCAATTTCCGGAAAGCGCTTGCGCAAGCGGTCGCGATATTGATTGCGAATGGGTTCCGGTAAAGTCAAAAGAATAAGGACATTGGCCATGCAATTTTCCGAAAGGGGCCGCCCGCGACTTACGAACGGGTTATAGCGTCCAGTCGAACCGGGCGCCAACCGCGCAAAGGCCGGCGGTTGCGCACAATTTGATCTCGCGCGCTGCCGTCGGGTCGGATAAACTCAATCGTGTTGTTGCGGTGTTGCGGCTGTCCGATTAGGAGCAATCGATGGCAATCGACTTCTCGACCGTGAATTGGCTTTACGTAACGATAATGGCGGTTTTCGCCTTCGTAGCGTCCTTGGTGGGCGGCCTTATTTCATTTCGCAACCGGATCGGTGGAGCGCTGCTCGCTGCAATTCTATTCGCCGCGATGTACGTGGTTTGGAATTACTATCCGCATCCGCAAATCCAGCTTCCCATCGTCCCAGCCAATGCGTATTCCATGCCATCCGGCGGTTGACCTTTCCGTC
>JBKPIZ010000362.1:0-3568 GCA_046730495.1 Pseudomonadota bacterium | reverse complement strand
TCCGCAGTGCGGCCGAAATCAGTCTCGCGGCCGAAAATTGCTAGCACGATCGTCGCGGGTACGCCGAGTTGGCGTTCGATCGAGTCGATCGGGGTGCGATAGCGGTCATAGATCTTGCGGGCCTCGCCGGCCAGCCGTTCGATCGCCGGCTCTTTGAGGTAATCCGCCGGCGTCGTAACGAATTCAGGTTGCCCCGCGGCGGGCCGCTCCGGCCGGCCCGGCAGGACCAGATCGGGCAGTGAGAGATCGGGCTCGAGCCCGCGCGTCGCCATGTCGAATGTGGCGCGTGAAATGCCGAGCGCTTGCGCTTGGGGCCATAGCGATTGCAGCCATGCCGCAAATGCCGCATCGGCCTCGGCTAATCGCGTGCACAACAATGCGCCCAGCAAGGCCAAGGCCGCGCCGCAGCAGGGAATCAGCCGACTTCGCATCATCAGACGTCCATTTCGCCGCACGCGAACCGAGCGGATCGGTCACGCGTTGATGTAAAAATCATGTTCGATTGCCCGGAGAGAGCCATGCAAGTGCCCCTGGAGATCGCGTTCCACAATATCAAAAGCGCGCAATGGGCGGAGGACCTTATTCGCGCACGCGTCGCCGAACTGGAGGAAATCTACGGCCGGCTGATTTCCTGCCGGATTCGCGTCGACCAGCCTGCGAAAAACAACGCCGGCACAATTCCGCCCGTGGTGCGGATCGAGCTCGGCATCCCGGGCCACAAGGAACTGGTCGTCAGTCATGAACCCGAACATCTCGAACGCAAATTCCAGCGGCCCGATTTGCGCAATGCGATCCATAAAGCCTTTCGCATTGGAGAGCGGCGGTTGCGCGACCTCAAGGAGCAGCGCGAGCGCCGCACCAACGAGCCGCACCACGATTCCGAGAACCAGGGCCTCGGCCAAGTGGCCGAACTGGCGCCGGAACGAAACCAGGGATTCCTAATGACCAAGGAAGGCGGGTTCCTTTATTTCTACCGCAATGCGATCTTGACCGGCGATTTTGACAAATTGCGGCGCGGCGACGAGGTCTATTACGTCGAGGACGTCGGCGACACTGGGCCGATGGCGACCAAGGTCTGGGTGAAAGGCGCATAATAGTACCTCCCGCGCAGCGGTGGGGAAAAGCTGCGGTACCAAGTACCAATCACCGCACCGCAACGATGAACAGCCGCGGGAAGCGCAGCAGCACTTTTCCGTCGAACCGCGGTTTGTAGGCGGCGATGATTTTCTTCGTGTAAGCGGCAAGAAATTTTTCGCGGGCGCCGGCATCAAGGGGCGACAGGAACGGCTGCAGCGATGAGCCCTTGAACCATTCGGTGATGGCCTCCGGCGACGCCATCACGTGATTGTAGACGATATGCCAGATGTCGATCGCGCTGCAGACCGGCTTGAGCAGATCGTAATAGGCTTCCGGCGAAGGCAGATCGTCGCGCGGTGCCGCTTTGATCTCCGGATGATCGCGCCATGGCCCGCTCTCGCCGACTTCACGCTGGAACATAAGCGCCGGTTCGCGGGTATTGTCAGGCATTTGAATTGCCAGCACGCCGCCCGCCGGCATCGCCTGCAACAAGCGGCGCATAATCGCCGGATGATCAGGCAGCCATTGCATGACGGCATTGCCGAAGATCAGGTCGGTTGCCGGCTCCGGCGTCCAGGTTGCAATGTCGTCCTGCACGAATTTGCATTTCGGCAGCCGTTCGCGCGCCTTGCGCAGCATATCGGGCGAAGAATCAAGCCCGATCACCTCCGACTGTGGAAAGCGCTCGACCAGAAGCTCGGTGGAATTGCCTGGCCCGCAGCCGAGATCGACGACAAGGCGTGGCTTGTCCAGCGGCACTTGCGCGAGCAAGTCGCGCGGCGGGCGCGTGCGCTCGTCCTCGAATTTGAGATATTGTCGCGCGCTCCAGTCTTCCATGCCGCTTGCCCGTGGTTTGAGATTAGCGATGCGAGTAGTTTATTCCTGTACCTCCCATAGCATGATCCGGAAAAGTGGATACCGGTTTTCCGAAAAGATCATGCTCAAATAGGAAGCTAAAGAGAAATGGCGTTTCAATTTAAAATCATTTCGCTTTAGCAGGAGGCGGCCTTTAATGTCTTTGCGGCAAACATTTTTTACAGCTCTTGTGGTGGCGTTGGCCGGAGCCCGCATTGAAGCTCTGGCGCCATCGTTCGCCACCACCTTCGCCGGCGCTGCACCGGCGGCCGATCGAAGCACTCAGCCAATTCCTTGCGAGGACATTGATAGCGTCGGCCGGGCGAAAATGTCCGCCGACGGCACAATCACGCTGCAGCTTCGCTCATTGTGGCCCGATCCGATTGCCGAAAGCGAGCTCGTCTTTGCTCCCGACGATCCGCAATACGAGGGGATCAAGCACCATCTCGGCGGCATCAAGCCCGGTGAATCCAAGCCAGTGCCGCCCTTCTGCGGGTTGAATTCCGAGCCGTGATGATCGCTACCGCGTAAATTTCTTGTACTTGATCCGCTGCGGAATGACGGATTCGATGCCGAGGCGGCGCATCTTGTCTTTTTCGTAGTCCTGGTAATTGCCCTCGAACCACTCGACATGGCTGTCGCCCTCGAAGGCAAGGATATGAGTGGCGATGCGGTCCAGAAACCAGCGATCGTGGCTGATGATCACGGCGCAGCCGGCAAAATCCTCCAGCGCCTCTTCGAGCGCGCGCAGGGTATCGACATCGAGATCGTTGGTCGGCTCGTCGAGCAGAAGGACATTGGCGCCGGATTTGAGCATTTTGGCGAGATGCACGCGGTTGCGCTCGCCGCCGGAAAGCTGGCCGACTTTTTTCTGCTGATCGGCGCCTTTGAAATTGAAAGCCGCGCAATAGGCGCGCGAATTCACTTCGCGTTTGCCGAGCTGCAACTGATCGAGGCCTCCCGAAATCTCTTCCCAGACTGATTTCGCGCCATCGAGCGCGTCGCGCGATTGATCGACATAGCCGAGGCGAACCGACTCACCGATCTTGATCGTGCCCTGATCCGGCTTCTCTTGCTGGGTGATCATCCGGAACAGCGTGGTCTTGCCGGCGCCGTTCGGCCCGATGATGCCGACAATGCCGCCTGCTGGTAGCTTGAAGGTCAGCTCGTCGATGAGAAGATTGTCGCCGAACCCTTTGCGCAGATCGTCGAAGTCGACGACGTTCTGGCCGAGCCGCTCGGCGACCGGAATGACGATCTGCGCGGTCTGCGTCTGCTTTTCTCCCGCCTTCTGCAATAGTTCTTCGTAGCGCTGGTAGCGCGCTTTCGATTTCGCCTGGCGCGCCCGCGGCGAAGCCGCGATCCATTCCTGCTCACGCGCGAGCGTGCGCTGGCGCGCCTCCTCCTCGCGGCCTTCCTGCTCCAGCCGCTTCTGCTTCTGCACCAGCCAGGACGAGTAATTGCCCTCGTAGGGAATGCCCTTGCCGCGGTCGAGTTCGAGGATCCAGCCCGTAACATTATCGAGGAAGTAGCGGTCATGGGTCACGATCAGGATCGCGCCGGGATAGTTGCGCAAGTGGCCTTCCAGCCACGACACCGACTCGGCATCGAGATGGTTGGTCGGCTCGTCCAGCAG
>JBKPIZ010000361.1:0-5241 GCA_046730495.1 Pseudomonadota bacterium | reverse complement strand
TTCCACAAGTAACCGGAAGTGAATTCGGAAGCGCGCGGCTTCCAATCCTTCGCGCGCCGATCGAGCTCAGTCTTGCTGAGCTTGACGTCGAGCGTGCCGCGCTCCGCATCGAGCGTGATGATGTCACCGTCGCGCACGAGCGCGATCGGGCCGCCAACCGCCGCCTCCGGACCGATATGGCCGACGCAAAAGCCGCGCGTGGCGCCGGAAAAGCGGCCATCGGTAATCAGCGCGACCTTGGCGCCCATGCCTTGCCCATAAAGAGCGGCCGTGGTCAACAGCATTTCGCGCATGCCGGGTCCGCCCTTGGGACCCTCGTAGCGGATGACGAGCACGTCGCCCTCGGCGTATTGCCGGTTCTTCACCGCTTCGAAGCAAGCCTCTTCGCCGTCAAAGCAACGCGCCGGACCGGAAAACTGCAAACGCTCCATACCCGCCACTTTCACGATGGCACCTTCGGGCGCGAGATTGCCTTTCAGTCCGACGACGCCACCGGTCGGCAAAATCGGCTTATTGGCAGGCCAGATAACGGCCTGGTCGGGATTCCATTTCACCGACTTCAAATTCTCGGCGATGGTCCGGCCGGTGACGGTGAGGCAGTCGCCATGGAGAAAGCCATGGTCGAGCAGCGTCCTCATCAACTGCGGTACCCCGCCAGCTTCGAACATGTCTTTGGCGACATAGCGGCCGGATGGTTTTAAATCCGCGATATATGGTGTCTTTTTCAGGACTTCGGCGACATCAAAAAGGTCGAATTTGACGCCGCATTCATTGGCGATCGCCGGCAGGTGCAAGGCCGCATTGGTCGACCCGCCCGTTGCCGCAACGACGGCCGCCGCATTTTCCAGCGCCTTGCGGGTAACAATGTCGCGGGGCCGAATATTCTTGGCGAGGAGATCCATGATCATCTCGCCGGCAAGCACGCAGAATTTGTCACGAATTTCATAAGGCGCCGGCGCGCCGGCTGAATAGGGCAAAGCCAGCCCAATCGCTTCGGAGATGGTGGCCATCGTATTGGCGGTGAATTGGGCGCCGCATGCTCCTGCCGAAGGACAGGCATTTTGTTCGAGCACTTCCAGATCGTCATCCGACATCGCGCCGATCGAGTGCTTGCCGACCGCCTCGTAAACGTCCTGGATCGTGACCGGGGCGCCCTTAAAGGTGCCCGGCAGGATCGAGCCGCCATAGATGTAGATCGAGGGCACGTTCAGCCGGCACATCGCCATCATCATGCCCGGTTGCGACTTGTCGCAGCCGGCGACCCCGATCAGCGCGTCATAAGAATGGCCGCGCACCGACAATTCCACTGAATCCGCGATCACTTCGCGCGACGGCAACGACGATTTCATACCGGCATGGCCCATGGCGATGCCGTCGGTGACGGTAATGGTGCAGAATTCGCGGGGCGTGCCGCCGCCCGCGGCGACCCCCAGCTTGACCGCCTGGGCTTGCCGCATCAGCGCAATGTTGCAGGGCGCCGCCTCGTTCCAGCAGGTGGCCACGCCGACGAAGGGCTGATGAATCTGCTCCCGCGTCAGCCCCATGGCGTAATAGAACGCCCGGTGCGGTGCGCGATCGGGGCCTTCGGTGGCGTGACGGCTTGGCAGCCGCAATTTCAAGTCGCTCTTGGCGTCCATAAAACTCAAGCGAGCCAACCGGGCTCTGTTCGCCCCTTCTCATCCTGTCCAAAGCCTGTCCGCTTTTCCAGACCGGATGTGTCGATAACGACCTCCATGCCATGTTGGATCACATGAACACGTCTGCCGCGCGGTCATCGATGTCGAGAAATCCTATGGCCAAAAAGCGGCGTTGGCCGTGGGTGCGCTGCGGTAAGATTAAATCTTCCCCCGCTGTGTCCGCGCGGCCACAGATTCAACGCGCTGGAAGCATTTCGGTTAAGCGGCGATTTACCACGTGGGCCTCCCCTTGCGACCATGCAGCGTGCCCAGACGCCTGACCAAAGCCTTCTTTCGCCGCAGCGTTCACGAGGTCGCGCCCGACCTGATCGGGGCGACGCTCCTGTTCAATGGGGTCGGTGGCCGGCTGGTCGAAGTCGAAGCCTACCATCACACCGACCCGGCCGCGCACAGCTACCGTGGTGAGACGGCCCGCAACGCGGTCATGTTCGGCCCGCCTGGCTACACCTATGTCTACCGCTCCTATGGCATTCACTGGTGCCTGAACCTGGTCAGCGAGCCGAAGGGCTCAGCCAGCGCCGTCCTCATTCGCGCGCTGGAGCCGACTGATGGCTTACCGCTCATGCGCCGACGCCGCGGCTTGGGAGAATTGCGGCTGCTTTGCGCCGGGCCAGGACGGGTCTGTGAAGCGCTGGGGATTACCGCGGCGCACAATGGGCTGGCGCTGGACGAGCCGCCTTTTGCGCTCTTTGCGCGGACTGGCGAAGCGGAGGTCATCGCCGGACCGCGCATCGGGATCACCAAGGCGGCGGAAAAGCCGTGGCGTTACGGCCTGAAAGGTTCGGCCTTTCTCAGTAAGCCGTTTCGGCCCGATCGCTAGGCCCGAAGCCTGAAACCCGGGTCGAAGCCGAGCTCGGCACGGGCTTTTGCAATCGAAATTGTCCCGTCCTCCTCGGCAATGTTGTAAATGCCCGGCTGCCCGCGCGTGACCGCCAGCAGTGTGGCTTGTGCCGCGGCATCGATATGGAGTGGCGGTTTGCGAATAGGGTCAGCGTGCCAGGTGCCGGGGCCGTAGAAGAAGCCGTACCGCAGCACGATCGCTTCCATTTCTGACGACAGCACTTGGCGCTCCAAGTCGGCTGCGGCGCGCACTGTGACCGCGCGCGGGCCTTCCGACACGTTGAGTGGATCAGTTTCCGAATGCGGTTCAGCGCCCGTGGCGTAGGCGAAGGCGACGCTTTGCACGATGAAGCGCCGCGCCGACGCGGCTTGCGCTGCGGCGATTAAGTTGCGCGTGCCCTCGATGCGGATGCGCGCGTTGCGCGGATAGGATGCGGCAAGTTGCGCCTCGTCCTCCACGACGCGGGGCAAATCGGTCAGCTGATGAATGATGATCTCAGGCCGCGATTTCACGACGGCATCGCGAAGCGCGGCGGCATCGAACACATCAACAACGACTCCATGCACGCCCGTGGCATTAAGCTCACGCGCGGTTTCGGGACTACGCGTGCTGCCGGTGACCTCGTGTCCCGCCGCAAGCAACAGCGGCGTCAGCCGCCGGCCGATGGCGCCGGTTGCACCGGCGAGAAAGATTCTCACCCGATCACCTCAACGCCGCGCCGCCTCATTCCGCGCCTTCCAGCCGCTGCAAAGCTTCGGCGAGCTTCGCCTTGCGTGTCTGCGCTTCCTCGCGCTTTTCCTTTTCTTCTTCGACGACGTCTTCCGGCGCGCGCGCGACGAAATTGGGATTGCCGAGCTTGGCGTCGACGCGCGCGATATCGGCGTCGCATTTCGTCATCTCTTTCGCCAGCCGGGCGCGCTCTGCGGCGAGATCGATCACGCCTTTGAGCGGTAAGGCCATGACGCCGCCACGCACAACGAGCTGCACGGCCCCGCGTGGCGGCGTTGGCGCAAACGAAATCTCGCCGACGCGCGCCAAGCGCTGCACAAATTCCGCCCAGCGGCGGGCGCGCGCAGCAACTTCAGGCGACGCGCCTGCAAGCACCAACGGCAGCGGGGTCGCCGGCGGAATGCTCATCTCGACTCGCACCGAACGAATGGCGGTCACCAGATCGATCACCCAGCCAATTTCAGCTTCCGCTTTGGCATCGCCAATGCCTTCCAGTGATGGCCACTCGGTAAGCGCGAGCAATATCTTTCGATCAGCGCCGGTGACGCGCCACAACTCCTCGGTCACGAACGGCATGAATGGATGCAGAAGTTTGAGAATCTGGTCGAGCGCCCATACCGCGGCGGCGCGTGTCTCACTTTTCCCCGCGCTGTCCGGTCCGGTCAGCACGGGCTTGATCAATTCAAGATACCAATCGCAATAAACATTCCAGACAAAACGGTAGATCGCGGCCGCCGCGTCGTTGAACTTATAAGCCTGAATCGCCGCGGTGACGTCGCGCGTGGCCTTCGCTGTCTCGTGCGCGATCCAGCGATTCAAAATCTCTTTCGATTGACGCGGATCAAAAGCGGAATCGCGGGCGCAGCCATTGATCTCGGCAAAACGCGCCGCGTTCCAAAGCTTGGTCGCAAAGTTGCGATAGCCCTCGACGCGCTGCGACGACAATTTGATGTCGCGGCCTTGCGCCGCCATCGCCGCAAGCGTGAAACGCAACGCATCGGCGCCGTATTCGTCGATCACCGCCAAAGGATCGATCACGTTGCCCTTCGACTTCGACATTTTCTGCCCGCGCTCGTCGCGCACGAGCGCATGGATGTAAACGTCGCGGAACGGCACCCATTGGTCAGACGGAGCGTCAGGCCGCTCCTTTTGCATAAAGTGCAGCCCCATCATCATCATGCGCGCAACCCAGAAAAAGATGATGTCAAAGCCGGTGACGAGCGTGCTGGTCGGATAAAAGCGTTTCAGTTCCGGCGTCTGATCGGGCCAACCGAGAGTCGAGAATGGCCACAGCGCCGAGGAGAACCAGGTGTCGAGCACATCCTCATCGCGCTTGATGTAGTCGCGCGCGAAGCGCGCGCGCCGCTCTTGATCGTCAGCAATGTCGCCGCCTTGCTTAGCCGTGAGCTCACCAGTCTCGACGTAATGGGCGACCGCCTCGGCGACCGCATCATCTTCCGACTCGGCGACGAATATCTTGCCATCCGCGCCGTACCAGGCCGGTATCTGATGACCCCACCAGATTTGCCGTGAAATGCACCACGGCTGAATATTTTCCATCCAGTTGAAAAACGTCGCTTCCCATTGCGGCGGAATGAACACGGTCTTGCGCTCGCGCACTGCGGCCATCGCCGGCTGCGCCAGTGTCTTGGCATCGACGTACCATTGATCGGTGAGATAAGGCTCGAGCACTGCGCCAGAGCGGTCGCCGTGCGGTACGACGTGTGTCGTTGCCTCGGTCTTCTCGATCAGATCTTGCGACTGAAGCTGCTCCACAATCCATTTCCGGGCGGCTTCGCGCGATTTTCCATCCAAACTTTCCAGCAAACTCGCTTCAGGATGCGCGTCGTTCAGAAACGCCTCGTTGCTCTTCAGCGTTAAATGCGCCGCGGCGTCAAAAATGTTGACCAACGGCAAACCGTGCCGGCGCCCGACTTCGAAATCGTTGAAGTCATGCGCCGGCGTGATCTTCAC
>JBKPIZ010000360.1:0-3246 GCA_046730495.1 Pseudomonadota bacterium | reverse complement strand
GTACCAGGGCTCAGAGCTTGATCCGCGCTGGCTCAACCGCATCTCCAAGCTTTCCGAAAAGGGTTGGAAGAGTTTCGTCGCCCGCGACAAGGACCGCATCAAGGAATTGCGCACGCAGATCCACACGCTCGCGTCCGAGACCGGGCTCGAGATCGGCGAGTTCCGCAAGATCGTGCACATGGTGCAGAAGGGCGAGCGCGAAGCGCGCCAGGCCAAGAAGGAAATGGTCGAGGCCAATCTGCGCCTCGTCATTTCTATCGCCAAGAAATACACCAACCGCGGCTTGCAATTCCTCGACCTGATCCAGGAAGGCAATATCGGCTTGATGAAGGCGGTCGATAAATTCGAATACCGCCGTGGCTACAAATTCTCGACCTACGCGACCTGGTGGATTCGCCAAGCGATTACCCGCTCGATCGCCGACCAGGCGCGCACTATTCGCATTCCGGTGCACATGATCGAGACCATCAATAAGATCGTGCGCACCTCACGGCAGATGCTCAACGAGATCGGCCGCGAACCGACGCCGGAGGAATTGGCGGAAAAGCTCGGCATGCCGCTCGAGAAAGTGCGCAAGGTGCTCAAAATCGCCAAGGAGCCGTTGTCGCTGGAGACTCCAATCGGCGACGAAGAAGATTCGCATCTCGGCGATTTCATCGAGGACAAGAACGCAATCCTGCCGATCGATGCCGCGATCCAGTCGAATCTGCGCGAGACCACAACGCGCGTACTCGCTTCGCTCACCCCGCGCGAGGAGCGCGTGTTGCGCATGCGCTTTGGCATCGGCATGAACACCGACCACACGCTGGAAGAAGTCGGCCAGCAGTTCTCGGTGACCCGCGAGCGCATCCGCCAGATCGAGGCCAAGGCGCTGCGGAAATTGAAGCATCCGAGCCGGAGCCGGAAGCTGCGGAGCTTCCTGGATAACTGAGGCTATTTGCAAAGTTGCTCCCTACACGCGACGGCGGTCCCTGTGGCCGCCGTTTCGTTTAGCGGCCACTGATCGGGCGCATTCCACAAAATGCCGGACTTTTAGTAAGTCACTCTCCCGACCATGCAATGCCGCATATGTGGCGTTCCACTGCCACGACTAAACCTTTGCAACAGCATCAAAGGGCCGGAGCGCGGCGGATTTGCCCATGACAAACAACGTGTGAGGGGCTTCTCACGGAGCCAAACCATGCGTTGTTTTCGCGTCGCGTTGAAACTTGTCGCGTCCACCGTTCCGATGACTGCTGTGGCATTTGTTAGTTGCGGCCCAGCCTCGGCGCATGCGCATCGCCATTCTTACCGGCACGTTTACGCACATGGTGTGCATTACGCCGGGCGTCACCTCTACACTTACGCAAACAATCATGCGTTCGCCGGCAGTTTCAGTTCGCCATATCTTGGTTCGCCCTACGCGACGGCGCCAAGCAGCTTTGGCAACGGCTACGCGCGCACCGCGAGCTATGACAACGTCTCTACGATGGCGGCGTCGCAAGCCGGCGCGGCCGGCTTGCCCGCATCGCTCGTCGCGCGCGTCATCCGTCGCGAGAGCGGCGGCAATCCGCGCGCGGTGCATGCCGGCAATTACGGCTTGATGCAGATCAGGCTCAGTACTGCACGAGCGATGGGCTATACCGGCTCGGCGGCGGGATTGCTCGATCCGCAGACTAACATGACCTACGCGCTGCGCTATCTCGCCGGCGCCTATCGTGCCGCCGGCGGCAACGAGAGCCGCGCCATCGCGCTTTATTCGCGCGGCTATTACAACCAGGCCAAAGCGCAGGGCTTCTCGCCTTACGCGTCAAGCGCGCCGTCGGCCACGCAATCGGGCTTCGGCAGTTACGGCCAAGGATACCAAGCTTCATTCCAAACTTCATTCCAACCGGCATTGCAGACGAGTGCCTGGCCGGCCGAACAATCTGGCCTGAGGCATCGCCGGCATTACCGCGCGTGATCGGCGCCGCACGCATCGGGCGCTACTCCGCTCATTCCCGCGCAAGCGGGAATCCCCGAAGCATTTTCCAAACGAACGGCGCTGGGTCCCCGCTTTCGCGGGGACGAGCGGCCAAACTGAAAGTCGCGGCACTCACAACGCCGCGACCGCGCTCACCACGATCAAAAATTATTCCCGTACCAGCCGATCGATGATCAGCAGCGTGTTCGGCGGATAGGCGCCGCCCTTGAACAGTTTGGGAAACTCGCGCGTGCGATAGGCCATGAACTTGGCGATGTCCTGGGCGTGCACGAGATAGGTCGTGAACTCGACCAGATTGACGAAGCTCGCGCCCTGCGAGGACAGCGCCGCGCCGATATTGGCGAAGACGAGACCGCATTGCGCGTCGAAATGGGCCGGCGCTTTACCGTCCTTGTCGGCGCCGACTTGTCCGGCGATGAACAAAAATTCAGACGCCTTGACGCGGGTCAATTGCGAATATTGCCCGAGCGGCTTGCCGAGGCTGTCGGGGTTGAGGATCTGAATAGGCATTGGCTGAAGCTCCCTCTATGTCCCTGATGTTGGGTCCGGTTCCGTCTTGTTTGTGTCTTTTCTCTATTCTGCAGTTGTTAGATCGTTGTCCGCGCCGCGTTCAATGAAATCTCAACGCGCATCTTGCGCGCGCGATCGGCATTCCCATCTAAGGCGCGCTGGGGGGTCACGCCGAAAGCAAAACCACAATGAGTTTCACCAACAACGCCACGTTCGGGCGCGGCTTCGCCGGGTTCCGTTTCACCAATCGCGCCCGGCCTTACGATCCGGCAGAACGCCGTGCCGCGCTCGACCGGCTCGACATACTGGCGACCGCGTTCGACACCGCCTTCATCCTGCCGGGCACCAATGTCCGCTTCGGCGTCGAATCGCTCCTTCGCCTCGTTCCCGGCATCGGCGACGCGATCGCCTCGTTGCTGTCCTGCTATCTGCTCTACGAAGCGTCCCGGCTCGGCGTGCCGCGGCTTCTGCTCGCGCGCATGGCGGCCAATGTCGCGCTCGAAGGCCTCGTTGGCGCAGTGCCGCTCGCCGGCGACGCGTTTGACGTTTTCTTCCGCGCCAACCGCCGCAACGTCGCGCTGCTGCGCGCCCATTTCGACCGTGCCGGCTATCGCTGACAAGATTTATTCTTCTGCGGCAATGATGCGGATGTCGCGGACCGCGCCGTCGCCGAGCACTTTGAGCGCGGCCTGATAATCCGGACTTTTATAGGCGGCGATCGCGTTCTCTACTGACGGAAATTCCGAGATCACGATGCGCTCCTTTTGCCCGGC
>JBKPIZ010000359.1:0-4940 GCA_046730495.1 Pseudomonadota bacterium | reverse complement strand
GCGCGCGCGCGATCGTCCGGTTCCGAGCAGGCCAGCGCCGCTTCCTTGTGCGGAAAGATCAGATTGGAGCCGACATAGCCGCGCGCAGCAAGCGATTGCAGAAAATCGCGAAATTTTTCCGGCGGGACTGCCTCGCGGCGGTACTCGCCGGCAACGCCACAGGCTTTGAGCCAATAATTATGAATGAGCGGCGAACGCGAATGGTGGACCGGCCAGCCGACGACGCAAGCGGCGGGCATCACGCCTCGTCCACTACGGAATTGCGTAACACGCCGATCTCGGGGCTTTCGAGCTCGATCGTGTCGCCGGGCTTTAGCCAGACCGGCG
The DNA here is from genome assembly GCA_046730495.1 of Pseudomonadota bacterium. GTDB lineage: Bacteria > Pseudomonadota > Alphaproteobacteria > Rhizobiales > Xanthobacteraceae > BOG-931. The sequence goes on along the minus strand of JBKPIZ010000359.1, from coordinate 4,613 downwards.
GATCGGATTTTCCGGTCTTCTTCACCGGCGTGCCGGTGCAGATCACATCGCCTGCCTTGAGCGTCATGAAGCTCGTCGTATAGGCGATGATGTCGGCGAAGGAAAAGATCATGCTCGCCGTCGTATCCTCCTGCGTCACCTCGCCGTTCTTGCGCACAATCAGATGTAGCGGCTTGTTGAGATCGAATTTGGTTTCGATCCACGGCCCAATGGCGCCGGAGGCATCGAAATTCTTGCCTTGCGTGACATTGAATTGGCCATGCCGCGTCCAGTCCCGAATCGTGCCTTCGTTGCACAAAGTCAGGCCGGCAATCATCTCGAGCGCACGGTCTTTCGGCACGTGCTTGCAATCCTGTCCGATCACGATCGCGATCTCGCCCTCGTAATCGAGCTGCTCGGAGATTTTCGGCCGCACCAGATGTTGTCCTGAGCCGACGAGCGAGTTCGGCGCGCGATAGAACATGCTCGGATATTTGGGATTGTTGGTGACGTTATAATCCTGGCCGCGATTGGCGTAATTGATGCCGATGCACAGGATCTTTTCCGGCGCGGCAAGCGGCGGCAACAGCTCCACCTCGGTGAGCGGCACGTCTGGGCGCACGCCGTCGGATGCCGCTTTGGCCTGGTCGAGGGCCCTTGCCCGAAACACTTCGCTGAGGCTTTGGAAGCGATGCAGGCGAGGGCGCAAATCGACGATCCCGTCGCCGGCAACCGCTCCGAAACTCGGCCGGCCGCGCAACGCATAGCTGGCAAGACGCATTTCGTGCTCCCCCACTTTTGCGAGCGATGTGTTAGAAGCCCGGACACGCAGCGTCAACGCTTATCCCTCGCGGTGAGGGATCGGGGCGAGGGGGAGAATGAAAGCGCTTTTTCTCGACTGCAACGATCAGCTGGCGCCAGTCTGGCAGCAGGTCGTGCGGCCCGACGATCCGGCGATCGATGTCAATCGGAAGCCCTATCCGCAAGCCGAACTGCCGCGGGTGCTCAAAGGCTACGACATCTGTATTGACGACCACTCCTATCTGCCGACTGACCTGGTCGACCGCTGCGACGCGCTCAAGCACGTCGTCTTTCTCGGCACCGGGCCGGCCAGCTATATGAGCCTGAGCGATCTCGCCGCCCGCGGCATCAAGGTCCACACCATCAGGAACTACGGCGACACCGCTGTCGCCGAACATACGATCGCGCTGATGTTCACCGCGTGCCGCGAGGTGGCGCGGATGGACCGCGAAGTGCGCGCCGGCACCTGGGTGCCGCACGAAGGCGTACAACTTCTCGGCAAGACGCTCGGCGTGATCGGGCTCGGCGGCATCGGCAGCGAGGTTCTGCGCATCGGCCGAGGGATGGGCATGGAGGTGATCGCCTGGAACCGGTCGCCGCGGCCGGGCGCGCCGCTGGTCGCGATCGAGGAGCTTCTGGCGCGATCGGATGTCATTTCGATGAATCTCACCCTCAATGACGAGACCCGCGGCTTCCTCGGCGCCGCCGAATTCGCGCGCATGAAGCCGGGCGTGATTTTCGTCAACACCGCCCGCGCGGCGCTGGTTGATGAGGCGGCCTTCATCGAGGCTTTGCGCACCGGCCGGATCCGCCATGCCGGGCTCGACGTGTTTCATGCCGAGCCGCTGTCTTCCGACAACCCGCTGGCGCGCATGGAGAATGTCACACTGACCGCGCATGCCGCGTTCCGCACCATCGAGGCTTCGATGACGCTGTTGCGCCGTGCCATCGATATCGTGCGCGATATCGTCGCCAAGACAGCGTAAATGGGGCTGTTTCTTGCTTGAACCGCCTTTATATTCCGCTCGTCCCCGCGAAGGCGGGACCCAGGTTGTTTTCCGAATAACTGGATTCCCGCTTGCGCGGGAATGACCGGAAGTAAAAACATTGCGCCTTGGGCCTGAGCGCATGGCTGAGCGATTTTTCAACATCGAACTGCGCGTCAATGGCGAGGACATTCGCGAACGGGTCGAAGCCCGCAAAACGCTGGTGGATTTCCTGCGCGACGATCTCGGACTGACCGGCACGCATATCGGCTGCGAGCAAGGCGTCTGCGGCGCTTGCACCGTGCTGCTTGATGACGCGGTGGTGCGCGGCTGCCTGCTCCTTGCTGTGCAATGCGATGGCGCCGATGTGCAGACGATCGAGGGTTTGTCCGATTCCGGGGTCATCGCCGACTTGCAGGACGCGTTTCGGCGGCGCAACGCGCTGCAATGCGGCTTCTGCACGCCCGGCATGCTGATCGGCGCGCAGGAACTTTTGTCGCGCGGCGGGGTGCCGAGCCGTGATATGATCCGCGAACATCTTGCCGGCAATTACTGCCGGTGCACCGGTTACCAGGCGATCGTCGACGCGATCGAATCCGTCGCCCAGATGCGGGCGCGAAAGATAGAGACTCAACCATGAATGGGCCCGACCATGAATGAACATGCCAAACCGCTGACACTGTCCGAGCGAGCCGACGAGCTCGAAGAGCGGATGATGCATGAGCTTGGCGAGCGCATCGCGACCAAATCGACGCTGTTCAACATCGCCGACGGCAAGGTGGAGATGCCGAACGGTCCGGCGCTCAAAGCGGCCAATCCGGACAAGTATTTTCTGATGGGCGCCGATCCGCGGTTGCCGAAAATGCCGGCCAAGCCGACATTGATCGACTTCTTCAACAACCGTTTCGCCTCGCTCTATCACCTTTTGCAAAGCGCAACGCACGCGCTCAAAGGCGGCCATAGCGAGAAGGTCGTTCTCGCCTGCCTGTTGCATGATATCGGCGTGGCGAGCTTCATCCGCGCCGATCACGGCTACTGGGGCGCGCAGATGATCGAACCCTATGTCGACGAAGAGGTGAGCTGGGCGGTGCGCACGCACCAGGCGCTGCGCTTCTTTCCCGATCCGTCGGTCGGTTACGAATATCCGGAAATGTACATCAAATATTTCGGCGCGGATTATAAGCCCGAGCCTTACATCGTGCGCGAATACGAGCGCGCCCGGAACCACAAATATTACATGACGTCACGGCTGATCTGCGTGAACGACATCTATTCGTTCGATCCGAACGCCAAGGTCGATCTCAACGACTTCGTCGACATCATCGGCCGCAATTTCCGCCAGCCGGAGGAAGGGCTCGGCTTCGACGACTCGCCGTCCGCCCATATGTGGCGCACGCTGATGTGGCCGACGCGGTTTCTCTAAAGACGCGATCCCGAATACTCGCTTCCTCTCTTAGTCATTGCCGGACTTGATCCGGCAATCCATGCTGACGTGTAGCGTCTCTCAACGAGGCGGCCAGCATTCAGCATGGACCACCGGCAAAGGCGAGCAACGCGACGCCGTTCTGCGAACGGCTACGCCCGGTGGTGACGAGGATGGGTGCTTGCGCGGGAATGAGCGGATTGTAGCATCGCCGCCATGAAAATCGCCGACGACCAGCCGTCCGGTCTCAGCGCGCTCGACCGGCCGAATTCCTATATCGGCCGGTCGGTGCCGCGGCCCAATCTGGCGCGGCTGACGCAAGGCCGCGGCCAATATGTCAGTGACGTCGTGCTGCCGCGCATGGTGCATGTCGCCTTCGTGCGCTCGCCGCATGCGCATGCACGGATCGTCAAGATCGATACCGAACAGGCACGCAAAGCGGCCGGCGTGGTCGCCGTTGTCACCGGCCCCGAGCTTGCGAAAGTGATTACCCCGTGGGTCGGCGTGCTCACGCATCTCAAGGGATTGAAATCGGCGCCGCAGCACGCCATCGCGGTCGAGCGCGCCTGCTGGCAGGGCGAAGCGGTTTGCGCGGTGGTGGCAAAGAGCCGCGCCGAGGCCGAGGATGCCTGCGCGCTGGTCGAAGTCGAATACGAAGTCCTGCCGGCGGTCACCGATGCAGAAACCGCGCTCGATGCCAAGACTCCGGTCATCCATCCTGAGCTCGGCGACAATCTCACCTTCGAACGCGCGCTCAATGCCGGTGATGTAGACAAGGGCTTCGCGGAGGCCGACGCGGTGGTCGAGGCCACCTTTGTCTTTGGCCGCCATACCGGCGTGACCAACGAGCCGCGCGCCATCGTCGCCGACTGGAACGCCGGCGAGCAGCGCCTGACCGTCTACCAAGGGACGCAGGCGCCGCACATGACGCTGAATTTGTTCGCCAAGCACCTCGGGCTTGAGGAGCACCAGGTTCGTGTCGTCACCAAGGACGTTGGCGGTTCGTTCGGCATCAAGGTCCACATCTACGCCGACGAAATGGCGGCGGTGGCGCTGTCAAAACTGCTCCAGCGGCCGGTCAAATTCATCGCCGATCGGCTGGAAAGCTTCGTCACCGACATCCACGCCCGCGATCATCGCGTCAACGCCAAGATCGGCGTCAAGCGCGACGGCACGATGACGGTTTTTGCCATCGACGATCTGACCGGCATCGGGCCTTATTCCGTCTATCCGCGCACCAGCGGCATCGAGGCCAACCAGATCGTCAATCTGGTCGGCGGCCCTTACACCTGCCCGAATTATCGCGCTCGCGCCCGCGTCGTGTTCCAGAACAAGAATGTGATGTGCCAATACCGCGCGGTGGGCCACCCGATCGCGTTTAGCGTGACCGAGGGGCTCGTCGATGCGGCAGCCGGCAAGCTGGG
>JBKPIZ010000358.1:0-5573 GCA_046730495.1 Pseudomonadota bacterium | reverse complement strand
GCTCTACGCCCAGGACAGTCCGAGCTTGGCCGGTTCCCGCGGTTTGGCCCGGGGCCTGATCTTCGCCAGCGACGGTACGCTGGTGGCCTCGGTCGCCCAGGAAGGGCTATTGCGACAACGGCGCGGTCATCGGAGCACTGGACGCGGCGCGCGCCCAGCAACACAATAGCTTCATCTGCGGGCAGCAAAGCCGATGCCCGCCGTGCATGATGGAATGCAGCGTCTCGCCGCGAGCCGGGGAATGTCATGAAACTGGTCACAGCCATCATCAAGCCGTTCAAGCTCGAGGAAGTGCGCGATGCCCTGCTCGCGATCGGGATTGACGGGATGACGGTGACAGAAGTGAAAGGCTATGGACGGCAGAAAGGCCACACCGAAATCTATCGCGGCGCCGAATACGCCGTGAACTTCTTGCCGAAAATTCGCATCGAGGTCGCGGTGACCGAAGAGAATGCGAATAAAGTCGTGGAGACGATCACCACCGCCGCCAAAACCGGGGAAATCGGCGACGGCAAAATATTCGTCGCGCCGATCGATCATGCGCTGCGCATTCGCACCGGTGAAACCGGCGGAGATGCGCTGTGACCGAACAAAGGCGCCCTCGCGCCGGAGCAGGATGAACGGATCGACAAAACCTGCTAATTCCTCCGTCCGAGCGGAGGTCGTAACCAGGCCCAAGCAGTTTTTACGGGAGCACAACGAGGATTCTCATGTACGCCAATCTCGAACTTTTCATTGACGGCAAGTGGCTCGGCGGCAATGGCCGCCGCGGCGAGGACGTGATCAATCCGGCAACCGAAAAGCCGCTCGCGCATTTGCCGCATGCGAGCCAAGCCGATCTTGATGCCGCGCTCGAAGCAGCCAAGAAAGGATTCGCGGTGTGGCGGACAACGTCGGCTTACGACCGCGCCAAGATCATGCGTAAAGCCGCCGATCTAATGCGCGAACGTTACGACGCGATCTCGAAGATAATGGTGCAGGAGCAAGGCAAGGTCTACCCGGAAGCCCGCGCCGAAGTGATCACTTCGGCCGACATCATCGAGTGGTACGCCGAAGAAGGGCGCCGCGCTTACGGCCGCATCGTGCCCGGCCGCGGTAAAGGCGTGCGCCAGATCGTCGTGCAGGAGCCGGTCGGGATCGTCGCCGCGTTCACGCCGTGGAACTTCCCGACGCTGACGCCGGCGCGCAAAATCGGTGGTGCGCTTGCCGCCGGCTGCTCGCTCATTCTCAAGGCGTCGGAGGAGACGCCGGGCGCTTGCATCGAAATGGTGCGTTGCTTTGCCGATGCGGGATTGCCCGCCGGCGTGCTCAATCTGGTCTTCGGCGTGCCGTCGGAAATTTCCGAGCACCTCATCGCCAAGGACGAGGTGCGCAAAATCTCGTTCACCGGCTCGATTCCGGTGGGCAAGCATCTTGCCGGACTTGCCGCCAAAGGCATGAAGCGCGCCACCATGGAGCTCGGCGGCCATTCGCCGGTTGTGGTGTTTGCCGATGCCGATCCTGAGAAATCCGCGGAGACCATTGCGGCGTTCAAGTACCGCAATGCCGGCCAGGTGTGCATCTCACCGAACCGGTTCTACGTGCAGGAGCCGGTCTATGATCGCTTCCTGGCACGCTTCACCGAATATGCCAAATCGATCAAGGTCGGCGACGGGCTCGAAAAGGGCATCGCCATGGGGCCGATGGCCAATGCGCGCCGGATCGACGCGATGGAAGGCTTCGTCAATGATGCCAAACAACGCGGCGGCAAGATCGTGACCGGCGGCAATCGCCGCGGCAATCAAGGCTACTTTTTCGAACCGACGGTCATCACCGACGTGCCGGACGACAGCAAGGTCATGACCGTGGAGCCGTTCGGCCCGGTGGCCCCGATCCTCGCGTTCAAAAGTTTCGACGAAGTTGTCGAGCGCGCCAATTCGCTGCCTTATGGACTTGCCGCATACGCGTTCACCGGCTCGGCGCAAACCGCGACCATGATCGCCGATGCGTTGCAATCCGGCATGGTCGGCGTGAACTCGATTGCGGTTTCGACTCCGGAAACGCCGTTCGGCGGCGTCAAAGAGTCGGGCTACGGTAGCGAGGGCGGCATCGAGGGACTCGCCGCCTACCTGAACACAAAATTTATTTCGCAAGGCTGACGTAATTTTACGACCTGCCGCCGGCGCCAATTACTTATCGCGACTTCGTGGCGCCGGCGGCCTATCACGGCCGCGTTACCGGCACGCCTGGTTCTCGCTCCGCTTTTTGAACGCGATGCGTTCCGCGCCGGCATTGCCGGCCGAGGAACGAACATCGACATCCCGTAGTTGCAGGCCGGGGCACCAGCTCAACCGCGAGAGCGTCGATGGATATTTTGGCAGGCATGCTTGCTTATGTGGCCGGTATCGGCGCGCTGTTCGCCGCTCTGGCGGTCTCGTTCTTTGTTTTCTTTGGGACACCGCACGAGCCGTTGCAGACGGAAACTCAGCCGCAAAATGCAAGAGCGATGCTGGTGCGGCCGAGCACGCCGAACAAACCGGCGGTCGAGGCGCGCGCAAAGCAAACCGCAACGCAAGGCGCCGGCCATTTTGAAAAACTCGCCGAAAAGCATTCCGCTACTGCCGGCTCGTCGGTCACCGCACAGACGACGGCATCCGCCAGCGATCCCCGCCGCAACCACGCTGCATCGGCAGCGCAGGCGCGGCGGCTCATCCAGGAGGGGCGCGCCCGCCGCTGGGCCTACCAGCAGGACTCAAGTTTTGAGAGCCGGTTTCTCGGTTACGCCGATTGAGTTCGGGCGGAACCTTCAGGCGTAAGAGCGATCCAGATAGGACACTGCATCCTCGGCAAGCTCGTCCGGATTGCGTTCGCCGCGCTGGGCCATTTCGATGATGCGCTTGGCGATGATCTCTTGGGCTGCGCGCTTATAGGCAGGCGACGCAAGCTTGCTGCCGGATTGTTCGACTTTCTGCCACGCAGCTTCGAAGACCGCGACCAATATTTCGATCGTTTCCGGATCAAAGGCCGATTGTGCGAGCAAAGGAATTATCGACATGGAACCATTCCGAATTTGGGCCATTCCGAGGCCATTCCAAATCCGCGCTTTGGCTATACTAACTCGCGACGAAGAGAATCGATGTCGGCGACCGTTCGAGGACGGCTGCCGCCGTGTTCCCGAAGAATAGCATGTCGCCGGGCCGCCGACCGACTCCAAGGACGACGAGGTCATAGCCGCGGCCTGCTTCCTGGAGAATAGCCTCGTCGGGGGCCATATCGGCGCGGGTCGTGTTGCGCAGCGGGACGTCGTAGCGCTCAGCCAGGGCCGCGATGTCCTTGAGTACGCCCAACTCATTGCGCCGCATGACCAAACGGCGGGGCGAACTGGTAGCGGGACTGGCGGTGGCGCGGGTGACATAGAGCGCGGTGACATGCGCATCGCTGGCCCGCGCCAGCGTGAGGCCGACCTCAACGGCACGGCGCGACACATCGGTGCCATTCACCGGGATCAAAACGCGGCCGTGCCGGTCTTTTACCGGTTCGTGCCGCCGCGAGCGCGTATCAACCACAGCGAGTGGGCCGTCGAACCCGCGGGTGATCACAGACAGATCCTCGCTGAAGCCGCCCTTTGGATCACGGGTGTCGGCAACCCCGACAACAAGAAGGTCGTAGCCCTTGCTGGCTTCATCGGCGACTGCCTCCGGCCCGTCCGCGGGCCGACGGGTGATGACGTCGGCCTTGCCCGGCTTTTCCTCGTCCGGATGAGTTTCGAGGGAGGGCGTCGCTTTGGCCGCGCGCTTGACCGCCGCTTCGGAACGTTTTCCACCCGACTTTGCGGCGCCCGCCGGCTGGCGAGCCGTCGATCCTTTGGCTTTTTCGGAGTCCTTTTTTGCCTCGGCTGCGAGATCGAGGATGGTCGTTGGTTTACCCGCGGAGCCTGCGACAATGCCGGCAAGCTGCGCTGCAAACCTGCCGTTGGCGCTGTCGTCAGCGGCAACCAAGAGCCGCTCGAGATTGGTTACGAATCCTTTTGCGTCCAGCTCTTCGCGTTTGAGCCGCAGCCGTTCTTTCTTGCGCAACGGCAAGCGCTTGAGCGCCCAGCGCAGCATACTCGGCATTGCCGTCGTCGTTACGATCGCCATGGTGACGATCAAGGTGAACAGGTTTTGACTGAGCAGGCCGGCGGACAGGCCGAGCGTCGCCACGATCACCTCGGTCGAGCCGCGCGCATTCATGCCGCATCCCAGCGCCAGCGATTCGGCGCGAGACAATCCGCCGAGCGTGCCGCCGACAAAAGCGCCGAGAAATTTTCCGATACTCGCGATCGCAATCAGCCCGACGGCGAGCAGCGCCAGGTCGGGGCTGCGCAAGATAGTCAGATCCGCGTTGAGCCCGGAGAGACCGAAAAACACCGGCATGAACAACGCGACGATGAGACCGCGCAATTCCTCATCGATGTGGCGGGTCAATATCGGCGACTCGCCGATCAGGATGCCGGCGACAAATGCGCCGAGCACGGTGTGGACGCCGATCAGCTGCGTCGTCAGCGCCATCGCCGCCATGATGATCAGGATTGTGGTGATGACCGGGAAATCGCTCTTGAAATTATCGTTTGCCCACCGGATCAGGCGGAACACGATGCGGCGCCCGACCGTAAAACTTGCGAGCAAGAAAAGTCCGGTCCCGGCAACGGCGCGGCCGACCGACCACATGTCGATGGTGCCGGCTGTGGCGAGCCCAAACGCGATGGCGATGATCACCCAACCGATCGTGTCTTCCAGAATAGCCGACGCGATGATGATCTGGCCGAGATCGCGGCGCATAAAATTCATTTCGCGGATGACCATGGCGACGATTTTCACTGAGGAAATGGAAAGCGCGGTGCCGAGAAAGATCGCAGTTACGAGCCGGGCATCCGGCTTGGGCAGGAATTCGGCCGGCAGGAATTCGCCGAGCGCAAAACCGCAGGCGAACGGTATGGCGACGCCGGCGATGGAGACGGTAATCGCGGCGCGGCCGACCCGCCGCACCAGCTGCAGGTCGGTCTCCATGCCGGTCAGCAGCAGCAGCAGCAGCACACCAAGCTCGGAAACCGCATCGAGCATGCTCTTCTGCACTGGATCGGCGGGGAAGATCGCCTGCTGCGCCGACGGCCAAAGCAAGCCAAAGAACGAAGGGCCAAGGAGAAGACCGCCGATCAGTTGGCCCATGACCGCTGGCTGGCCGATGCGCTGCACCGCTTCACCCATCAGCCGGCCGACCAACAGCAACAGCGCGAGCTGGGCGATGAACAGCGCCTGCGATCCGCCGCGCGAACCGCCCTCGGCGGCGAGCGCCGGGACAACTTCGACCGCGGCTGCCGCACCGAGCAGCAAGCAGACGACAAGCAACGGGCCGCTGGATCGGCGCGAAACAATAATCCAGCTGTTGGCTGCAGCAGGCCGCTGACCCGATAGTCTCATCGCCGAGCTCGATTGCCTCACGCCCGGACAGATAACGCGCGAGGCGACGCCACGATCCCGCGCCAATTCAGGTCCTAGCCGCCTTCAGCGTGATGGCAAACGATTTAGCGCAGATGAAAATGCAGAGATGTAGCC
>JBKPIZ010000357.1:0-8979 GCA_046730495.1 Pseudomonadota bacterium | reverse complement strand
AAATCGGCCCTGCGCAACGCGGCGCGGAACGCATCCTTGATCTCGACCTTACCTTTCACCGCAGTGACGGCGTGATCGAGCAGCTTGATCGCATCGTATTGCAGGGCGGCGAAGATGGTCGGCCGGCGGTCATATTTCTTGATGAACGCGGCGACGAATTTCCTGTTCTCCTGGTTGTCGAGATCGGCGTTCCAACTCGTGCTCTCGACGACACCGAGCGCCGCCGCACCTTCGGCCGGAAAACTCAGTTCGCTCGCCGTCGTATCCTCGGAGTAGATCGTCGCCTTGATTCCCGACTGGGCGAATTGCTTGAGGAAGGGGATGGCGCGCGCCACGGGATAAAACACGTATATCGATTCCGGCTTGGCGGCGCGGATCTGCGCCAGTTCGGCTGAGAAATCGGTTCGGTCGAGCGGCGTGAAGACCGGGCCGAACACCTGTCCCTTGAACGTCCGCTGGGCGCCGGCAAGTTTCTGCCGCCCGGCCGGGTTGTCGACGCCGATCATATAGGTGCTCTTCACGCCTTTCTGGGTCATGTACCTGCCCAGCGCGGTGTCCCACTCATCATTGGCGAATGAGGCGAAGAACGCGTTGGGGTGACATTCCTTGCCGGCGTATTGCAGGGGACCGGAGAGTGCCGAGACGATGAAGACGCCGGCATTCTCGTACGCTTTCATCGTGGCAATCGTCGTCGCCGAGTTCATCATGCCGGTGACTATTTCGACGTTGTCTTGCTCAATGAGCTTGGCGGCGGCCGCGACTGCTTCGAGCGGGCTACCTTTGTCATCGGCCGTGCAGAGGGTCACCGGCACGCCGCCGAGCTTGTTGCCGAGTTCCTCGAGCGCGAGATTGAGCCCGCGCTGCTGTTCCTCGCCGACCATCGCGAACGGGCCGCTCAACGTCGCCATGTAGCCAAGCTTGATGTGATCGGCCGCGGAAGCCGGCCCGCCGAGCGTCGCCAGCGCCGTTATCGTCGGCACAGCATGCGGCTAAACATTTTCACGTCCTCCCATCCCTTGTGGCGCCCTCAGACCGGTTTGCGGGTCTATATCGAATCGCCTCGGGTTCAGGGAGGTGAATTAGAGTCACTCGGTGTTTCGCCGAGATGCCGTCAAATCACCTTGAGCCCCTTCAGGCTCGCATGCCCGTCCTTGCCGACGATGAGGTGATCGTGAACCGCGATGCCGAGCGGGCCCGCCACCGCGATGATCGCTTTCGTCATCTGAATATCGGCCTGCGAGGGCGTCGGATCGCCCGACGGATGATTGTGCACCAGGATGATTGCACTCGCCGACAATTCGAGCGCGCGCTTGACCACTTCGCGCGGGTAGACCGGCGTGTGGTCGACGGTGCCGGTCTGCTGCACCTCATCGGCGATCAGCGCGTTGCGCTTGTCGAGAAACAGCACGCGAAACTGCTCGCGATCGGCGAAGCCCTGCGCAGTGCGGCAATAGTCGAGCACGCTCGACCACGACGACAGCACCGGCCGTTTTGTTATCGCGCCGCGGAGCAGCCGGCTCGCCGCCGCCTGCACGATCTTCAGTTCGGTGATGCCGGCGCCGCCAAGCCCCTTCACTTCGGCGAGCCGCCCCTCCGGCGCTGCGATCACTTCGGCAAAGGAGCCGAATTTGGCCAGCAGTGTCTTGGCGAGCGGCTTGACGGCGCGGCGCGGCAGCGCGCGGAACAACAACAGCTCCAGCAGCTCATAGTCCGATAACGCCTCGGCGCCGGCGTCGCGGAAGCGGCCGCGCAATCGTTCGCGATGGCCGTGATAATGCGGCGCGGCGTCGGCAAGCCCGCCGTCACTCTCGCGCTTCTTTTCCAGGACGAAACTCCGGACCGAGACCCCGATCGGCCGGCGGCCCGCCGCCGGCCACCGCCAAGCATGACGGGGCCGGAGAATTTTGCAATCGGCTTGCCGCGGCGCGATATGCGCCGGCCGATCGCTCACTGCCGGTAAGGAGGCTTGTCGAGCCCCTTAGGCGATGGCGTGAAAATTTCGACGCCGGTTTCGGTCACACCAACCGAGTGCTCGAACTGCGCGGAGAGCGAGCGGTCGCGCGTCACCGCCGTCCAGCCGTCGGACAAGACCTTCACATGCGGCCGGCCGAGATTGATCATCGGCTCGACGGTGAAGAACATGCCTGGCTTGAGCACGATGCCTTCGCCGGGCCGGCCGATATGCACGACATTCGGCTCGTCATGAAACAGCCGGCCCACGCCGTGGCCGCAAAAATCGCGCACCACGCTCATGTGCTGGGCTTCCACGAAAGTCTGGATTGCGTGACCGACATCACCGGTGGTGCCGCCCGGCCTGATCGCGGCGATGCCGCGCATCATGCCTTCATAGGTGACCTCGATCAGCCGCTCGGCACGGCGCGGAATTTCACCGACCGCGTACATGCGGCTGGAATCGCCGTGCCACTCGTCGAGGATCAGGGTGACGTCGACATTGACGATGTCGCCCTCCCGCAGCGGCTTGTCGCTCGGAATGCCGTGGCAGACTACATGGTTGACCGAGGTGCAGGTTGCCTTGCGATAACCGCGATACATAAGCGTCGCCGGCAGCGCGCCGCGGTCCATGCCGAATTCGAATACCAGGCGGTCGATGTGTTCCGTCGTCACGCCAGGTTTGATTTCACCGACCAGCATGTCGAGACATTCGGCCGCAAGCCGTCCGGCCTTGCGCATGCCGGCAAAGGCATCGGGGCCGTGAATTTTGATCTGCCCGGTTTTACGCAGCGGCGCACAGGCTGCATCGACATAGGTCATGGCGTGTCGGGAATATCGTGGAGACTTAGGCTTTTTAATGTAAGCATCGGCGGCGACAACGCAAGCAAATGCGCGCGCCGGCAAGCTTTGTTCTGGAGCATGATCTTTTTCGACCTGCCTTCACCCGCCGAAGCATCAACCGAAACAGCTAAGCATTACTCAGCTTCGCGCAGGCGGAAACCAGTAGCCACTTTTCGGAATCATGCTTTAATTTACGATCCCCCCACCCAATTCGTCGTCGATATGGACGCGGATGATGTCGTCAAACGAGGCATCGCCGCGGAAACCGAGTTCGCGGGCGCGGCGCGCATCGAACCGGCTCGGCCAACCGGCCACGATACGCGCAATCAGCGCATCGGGCTCGCGGCGGATGCGCGCCGCCACTTTGTCGCCGGCGATCCGCCGCAAGGCGGCGATCTGCTCGGCCACCGTGCAGCAGACGCCGGGCATGGTGAGATTGATGCGGGAACCGAGCTGTCCGACGTCGAGCCCGGCGGCATGGATCAGAAATCCCACCGCGGCACGGGGACTGGCGTGCCAATGCAACACGCTGTCTTCGACCGGCAGCACCGCCTCTTGGCCGGCGAGGGGTTCGCGAATGATCGAGGAGAAGAACCCCGAAGCGGCTTTGTTCGGCTTGCCCGGGCGCACCACGATGCTTGGTAGCCGAATGCCGACGCCGGAGAGAAATCCCCGACGCGTATGATCGGCGAGCAGAAGCTCGACGGCGGCTTTTTGCGTTCCATAGGAAGTCAGCGGAGTGAGATGAAAATCGTCGGCGATAGCATCGGGAAACGGCGCGCCGAACACCGCGATCGATGAGGTAAAGACCAGCCGCGGACGATAGCCGTCGCCGACGGCGCGAACCGCATCGAGGAGCGCGCGCGAACCGTCGAGATTGATGCGCATGCCCTTGTCGAAATCGAGTTCGGCTTCGGCCGAGACCACAGCGGCGAGATGAAAGATGACGTCGGGCCGGGTGGCGACGAGCTTCCGCAGTCCCGCCGGATCGGCGATGTCGCCGGCCACGGTCTCGACCGCACCTGAGAATTTCTCAGGTTTCGCGGGGGCCGTGACGTCGAGCAGCGTAAGTTTGTCGATCGGCCGGTTGTTGAGCGTGCCGTCGGCCACGAGCTGCGCCGTCAGCTTGCGCCCGATCATGCCGGCGGCGCCGGTAATGAAAATGTGCATGGAGGCCCTTCTTACAGTGCCATGCCGCCATCGACCAGATGCGGCTGGCCGGTGATGTAGCTGGACTCGTCGCTGGCGAGAAAGACGGCGAGCGCAGCGACTTCCTGCGCGATGCCAAGCCGGCCCATGGGCTGCCGATCGATGAAGGCCTGGCGGACCTCCTTGGTCGAGCGCCCGGTCTCCTTCGATAGTGTGGCGATGCGCTCTTCGAGCGACGGCGATTCGATGGTGCCGGGGCAAATGGCGTTGCAGCGGATACCTTGCTTGATGAAATCCGCGGCGATCGCCTTGGTGAGTCCGATCACGGCGGCTTTGGTGGCGCCATAGACGTAACGATTGGGAACGCCACGGATCGACGACACCGCCGACGAAATGTTCACGATCGAGCCCGCCTTCTTCTCCAACATGGCGGGAAGAAAAGCCTTGATGGTGCGGTGCATCGACTTGACGTTCAGATCAAAGGAAAAGTCCCAGTCCCGATCGCCGCATTCGAGGATGCTGCCGTTGTGCACGTAGCCGGCGCAGTTCACCAGGATATCCAGCGCGCCGAATTCGCTCCCAACCATCTTGGCGACGGCGTCGACATTGTCCTGCGCTCGTACGTCGAGCTTGATGCGCTTCGCGATTTTGAGAGCGTGGACCTTGTCTTCGACAACATCGGTGGCGATGACCTTGCCACCCTCATTGGCGAAAGCCTCGGCGATAGCGCGGCCGATGCCCTGCCCGGCCGCCGTGACCAGCGCCACTTTATTTTGGAGCCTGTTGCTCATCCTGTCCTCCTGCGGCGGCATTCAATGCGGCAAGACTCACGCGCTGGACCCCCTGCGCATCGAAATTCTCAGGGTCCAGCCACCGTTCGAAGTTGCGCTTGCGTGATGGCCATTCGCTATCGAGCATGGAAAACCAGGCGTCATCGCGATTGCGGCCCTTGGCAATCATGTGCTGGCGGAAAGTGCCCTCGTAGACAAACCCATAGCGAAGCGCGGCCCGGCGCGACGCCGCGTTGAATGAATTGCATTTCCATTCGTAGCGTCGATAGCCGAGCGTCTCGAACACGTAACGCGCCAAGAGATACTGGGTTTCGGTGCCGAGCGGCGTGCGCTGCAAGGACGGCGAATAGAGCACATGGCCAACCTCGATCACGCGATGCAGCGGATTGATGCGCAACAGCGTGAGATAACCAACGGCGCGCTCCTGCGCGTCGATGATCGCATAGGCATAGGGATCCTCGGCCGTCGCGCGCTTTTCGACGAAGCTCGCGAATTCGGACGGATCGTGGAACGGGCCGTCGGTAGAGATATAGGTCCAGACATGATCGTGGCCGGCAAAGACCGCCCACAGATCGGACCAATGCTCGGGGCGCAGTTTCTCAAGGCGGCCGTAACGCCCTTTCAGCGTGACCGGCCCCGGGCGCGGCGCGGTCCCGGCTTTCTCGACCGGCCGCCCGATCGGCTGGCCGGTTTTCGGGTGAGGTTCGGATGCAGTCACGGCTAGTCCTTTTCACGATCGGCGCTGAAGAACTTGTTCAGTTCGGGATTGCCGATCAGGCCAGCAAAACCGTCGAATTTGCCGTCGCGCGCGATTTCGGTCGCGACGCGGACAAAGGCGTGCATGGCGACGCGCGCCAGCGAGCCGCCGACGCTGATGCGGCGCACGCCCATGCCGGCAAGGTCATCGACCGTAAAGCCGAATGCGCCGCTATTAAGAAAATTAACCGGCTTTGGCGCGACTGCCTTGACCACCGCCTCGATTTGCTCCCGCGTCTTGATGCCGGGCGCGTAGAGGCAGTCGGCGCCGGCATCTTTATAGGCACGGAGCCGGCGAATGACGTCGTCCAGATCGGGCACGCCACGAATGAAACCTTCGGCCCGCGCCGTGAATACGACATCGCCACCGGCGCGGTCGATCGCTGCGCGCGCGGCCTTGACCCGCGCCACAGCGACATCGAAAGGATAAAGCGGAGTGGCGCCGTTGTTCGGCGAGTCCTCGATCGAAAGGCCGGAGACGCCAGTCGCCACGCAACGCGTCACATTTTCCGCAAGGCTTTCGAGATCGTCAGCCAAGCCATCCTCAAAATCCGCGTTCAGCGGTACGTCGGTCGCTGCCGCAAGTTCGCTGAAATGCGCAAGCACGGCATCGCGGCTTAGCGCACCGTCGGCGTAACCTTGCGAATGCGCATAACCCGAGCTCGTGGTCGCCAACGCCTTGAAACCCAGGCTTTGCAGGTAGCGCGCACTGCCGACGTTCCATGGATTGGGAATGACGAAACAGCCGGTCTCGTGGAGCTTCCGGAAAATTCTGCGTTTTTCGGCGGCAGGGGGTTGGGTCATGATGCACTCATTCTTGGCAAATTCATCCCGGCGAATTTCAGTAGAGCAATCACAATCTGCCACGCTCCCGGTGGCGATGACTACCGGGCGTGCGATCAAGCCCGGACGGTTTTAGTGATTGTCGCGCGGCACTGATTTCTGCGCGACCCGCTGGTATTTCACCGCCGGAGCCAGGACCATGCCGTCGGCGAGTTGATCGACCATGGCGCGCTGGATTTCCTGCCACGGCGTCTGGCTCGGTGGATATTGATAGCCGCCGTTTTTCTCCAGCGCCGCGCGACGCGCGGCCAGCTCGGCGGTCGACATCAGAATATCGGCGCTGCCTTTGTTGAGGTCGATGCGCACCCGATCGCCGGTCTTGAGCAAAGCCAGGCCTCCGCCCGCCGCCGCTTCTGGCGAGGCGTTAAGAATCGACGGCGAACCGGAGGTGCCGGACTGCCGACCGTCGCCGATGCAAGCGAGCGACGTTACTCCTTTTTTGATCAGCGCCGCCGGCGGCTGCATGTTCACAACCTCGGCCGAGCCGGGATAGCCGATCGGTCCGACGCCGCGCATGAACAGGATTGTGTGCTGGTCGATCCCAAGCGACGGATCGTCGATGTGGCGATGATAATCCTCAGGTCCGTCGAACACGACGGCGCGGCCTTCGAACGCGTTCGGATCCCTGGGATTGGAGAGATAGCGCTTGCGGAATTCCTCGGAGATCACGCTTGTCTTCATGATCGCGGAATCGAACAAGTTGCCGCGCAGGACTTTGAACCCCGCCGTCGCTTTCAGCGGCCGATCGTAGGGGCGGATGACCTCGGCATTGCAGACCTTCGCCCGAACTACGTTTTCAGCGACCGTCTTACCGTTGATGGTGAGCGCGTCGCTGCGCAGCCGCCCGGCGGCGTGAAGCTCGTGCATCACCGCTGGCAGGCCGCCGGCGCGATAGTAATCCTCGCCCAAATATTCGCCGGCCGGCTGCGCGTTGACCAGGAGCGGCACGTCAGAGCCGAGCTTTTCCCAATCCTCGACCGTAAGTTCGACGCCGGCATGGCGCGCAATGGCGTTGACGTGGATCGGCGCATTGGTCGAACCGCCGATCGCCGAACATGCGACAATCGCGTTCTCGAATGCCGCGCGGGTGAGAATGTCCGAGGGCTTGAGGTCCTCGCGGACGATCTCGACCGCGCGCACGCCGGTCTCATAGGCAATTTGTCCGCGTTCCCGATAAGGCGCCGGAATAGCGGCGCAGCCCGGCAGCGACATGCCGAGCGCCTCCGCCATCGCATTCATGGTCGATGCAGTGCCCATCGTGTTGCAATGCCCGGCGGACGGCGCCGAGCGCGCGACGATGTCGATGAATTCCCTGTAGTCGATTTTGCCGGCCGCTTCGTCCTGGCGCGCCTGCCAGATCAGCGTACCGGAGCCCATCAGCTTGCCGTTCTCAACATGGTTGAGCATTGGACCGCCGGACAGCACGATGGCCGGCGTGTTTACGGTGGCCGCGGCCATCATGCAAGCGGGCGTGGTCTTATCGCAGCCAGTCATCAGCACGACGCCGTCGAGCGGATAGCCGTAGAGCACTTCGACCAGCCCGAGATAAGCGAGATTGCGGTCGAGCGCCGCGGTCGGCCGCTTGCCGGTTTCTTGAATCGGATGCACTGGAAATTCGATGGCGATACCGCCGGCGTCGCGGATACCGGCGCGCACCCGCTGCGCCAGTTCAAGGTGATGGCGATTGCACGGACTCAAATCCGAGCCGGTCTGGGCGATGCCGATGATCGGACGGCCGGAGGTCAATTCGGCGCGCGTCAGTCCATAATTGAGATAGCGCTCGAGATAGAGCGCGGTCATTCCCGGATTGTCGGGATTGTCGAACCATAATTGCGAACGCAGGCGCGCCTGCGTTTCGCCTCGTGCGCTCTTGTCCCTGGCCATTACCTTCTCCGACTGAATTGACGGCTTGATCGTGCGGCGCCGAAAAATGCCTGCAATGCAATTTTCGCAGAATGCCGGATTGCTGCTCGGTAGATATACCGCCTTTGCATAAGCGCGAGCTGGGGCGCCGCGATTAAACTGGAAGGCTAATCGGCTGATCCCGAAGGGATTTAGGGCCCGTTCCTTGTGCGTCGCCACATTTGCGCCAGCACGTGCAGTCGCGATCCTATCTCAAGTCATTGAACAAGCGTAAAAATAACGTGATGCTCACGTGTGCGATCGGCCATTGTGCGACGCAGGATAAAAGCTAAGTAGCGGGCCAGGGGTGACTGCGAAACGGAGACCATTGATGACTTCGCTGAACAAGAAATTGATCTGGTCGGCGTTCACTATCGCCGTGCTCACAACGCCGGCATTGGCGCAACGCCACCATCACCCCGCGTCGCAGGCGCCGAATGCCCAACTTCAAAGCCCGGCGCCGCAATATCCATTTGGCGGCCTTAAAACCGGATCTGCGCAGAACGCGGAATCCGGCGAAGAATTCAACCTCGGCCGCTGATCGTTTTTGTCGCGTAAGTTGCGTGGTTGCATAAGTGAGCGAGAAGCCCTGGATATTGCGTCCGGGGCTTCGTCGTTTTGAGTTCCGCAAGAGGGGTTTGGGTGTTTGCATTTATCGGCTGATTTGGTTCAAGTGCCGCCCTGTTTGGGGGAAGTGGCCATGTTGAAGACTGTCGCCGCATTTGATCGTATCGGCGAGGAAAAT
>JBKPIZ010000356.1:0-6365 GCA_046730495.1 Pseudomonadota bacterium | reverse complement strand
CCTGTTCGACACCTCGCCGGAGCCCTTTCGTGCCCCGGATAAATTCAGTTTCTGACCCTTGGCTGCCGGGAGGCGCGGCCCAAGCTTCCACAATATCGACTTCGCTGAGCGGGCTCATCACTGCCAGTCCTAAAAGTTTATTGGACGTCAAGCGAGCCTCGATGTGCAAGAGTGGCGCCTGTGCGCGATGATCCATCGTCAACCTGCACGCCGTGGCTGCTTGAGATTCCCTTATCGTGAGGGACCCCGGCCGACGAACCGTCAAGGCGAGCCGCTCACCGAGAACCATCCTACCCGAATTTTTGACGAGAGATTGGAACTACGGGGGCATTGCGCGGGTTCGCAATTCTGGCCACGGCTGATACTGGCGCTAAACTGACTGCTTATTGGAATCTTGCGACGGTAACTGGTTGAGACATTTTGGCGGAGAAGATGAAAAAATCTCAAAAGAATTTGGTCCAGATTGGCGGATTAAGCGTGGCCCAGTCGCTGCAAGCATTTATCGAAGACGAGGCATCGCCAGGAACCAGCATTTCTGGCGCAACATTCTGGAACGGATTAGCTGATCTGGTGCGCGATTTTGGGGAGCACAATCGCCAGCTACTCGAGACTCGTGATGCGCTCCAATCGAGCATCGATGCTTACCACCGGGACCAGTTGGGCCAGCCGCTGAACCTTGCCGACTACGAAGGGTTCCTCCGCAAGATAGGTTATCTGCTGCCGCAGATCGAGGACTTCACCATTCGCACCAGGAATGTCGATGAAGAGATCGCGCAAGTTGCCGGGCCACAGCTCGTTGTGCCCCTCTCGAATGCCCGCTACGCGCTTAACGCTGCGAACGCGCGCTGGGGCAGCCTTTATGATGCTCTTTACGGCTCCGACGCAATTTCAGAGGATGACGGCGCCACGCGCGCAGGGTCATACAACCCCGTTCGCGGCGAGCGCGTCATCAAGCGTGGGCGCGCGCTGCTCGATACCGCCGTTCCGCTCGCGCAAGGCAGTCATCAGGATGCTCTCGCCTATTCGGTTGAAGGCAGCGCTTTGGTCGTCCGCCTGAGAGACGGCGCCTGCACCGGTCTTGCTCGGGCACAGCAATTCGTTGGTTATCGCGGCGAGCCAGCAGCGCCTTCAGCGCTGCTGTTGCGCAATAATAGTCTTCACATCGAAATCAAGATCGATCGCGGCAGTTTGGTTAGACATGACGATCCGGCCGGGATCACCGACATCGTGCTCGAAGCAGCGGTGACCACCATCATGGATCTCGAGGACAGCGTCGCGGCGGTAGACGCCGAGGACAAGGTAGCCCTCTATCGTAACTGGCTCGGCTTGATGGAAGGCACACTCACGGCAAGTTTCGAGAAGGGCGGAAAGACGATCCAACGTCGGCTCAATCCTGACAAAGTTTTCGTAACACTCGATGGCGGCGAGCTGCACCTGCCCGGTCGCAGCCTGATGCTGATCCGCAATGTCGGCCATCACATGTACACAGATGCTGTCCTCGACGCCGCAGGGAGGGAGATCTCCGAGGGCATCTTGGATGCAGCCGTCACAGCGCTGATTGCGCTGCGCGATCTATGCGGCGCCCAAATTGGACGCAACAGCCGAGCCGGCTCGATCTATATCGTTAAGCCAAAGATGCACGGGCCCGATGAGGTAGCCTTCGCCAACCAGCTGTTTGGGCGCGTCGAGGATATGCTGGGTCTGCGACGCTACACGCTCAAAATGGGCATCATGGACGAAGAGCGGCGCACGTCTGTTAATCTTAAGCATTGCATACGCGCCGCCGCCGATCGTGTTGTCTTCATCAACACCGGTTTTCTTGACCGTACCGGTGACGAGATTCACACGTCGATGGAAGCGGGACCGATGGTTCGTAAGAACGAGATGAAGAATACTACGTGGATCAAAGCGTACGAGGATTCTAACGTCGATATCGGCCTCGCCTGTGGGCTTCCCGGTCGCGCCCAAATCGGCAAAGGAATGTGGCCGGCGCCAGATAAAATGGCAGACATGCTTGAGCAGAAGATCGGACACCCTATAGCGGGTGCAAATACTGCCTGGGTCCCCTCACCAACGGCCGCCACATTGCACGCACTGCATTATCACCAAATCGATGTTGCCGCGCGTCAGCGCGAGCTCAACGGACGGTCGCCGGCGTTGCTTTCAGCTCTTCTCACGGTGCCCCTGGCGCACTCTAATTTTTCACCGGAAGAAGTACAGCGGGAACTCGACAATAATTGCCAGGGCATCCTCGGATATGTGGTGCGCTGGATTGATCAGGGAATAGGGTGCTCGAAGGTTCCCGATATTCATGATGTTGCGCTGATGGAAGACCGCGCCACATTGCGCATATCGAGCCAACATATAGCCAACTGGTTACATCATGGCATTGTCAATGGAGAGCAGGTGCACAGAACGTTACGGCGCATGGCCGGAGTAGTAGATCGGCAGAATGCGGGCGATCCGACTTACCGAGCCATGGCACCCAATTGCGAGGGAGTAGCCTTTAAAACTGCCAGCGACCTGATCTTCACGGGCCGTTCGCAACCGAATGGGTACACAGAGTGGATTTTGCATCGTCGCCGGCGCGAGGCGAAGCGGCTGACATGCTGATTCGAGGCGCTCGCTAAGGCACCCGGCAATCGTGCCGCATGTAGAACTTGCGCTCATCCTCGTGCGTAATACGAAACCCGAGCCGTTCGCAAAACCGTAGGGCGGGATTTGTCTTTACCACCCTAGAGTAAGCGCTTCGTGATGAGGGGTTTTCGAGTAAGCGATACAGCTTTTGGGTTGCGCTGCGTATGTCTGCTGCTGGCACAAAGCAGACATGGGGATCGCGTTCGACGATGTCCGCTTTTGGGGGTAAAGCGGACATGGCGATTTCAGAGTGTCATGTCTCCTTTTTGACCCCAAGCGATCCTTTTTGACCCCAAGCGAACATCTCGAACATCGACCTCACACCAGACCCTTTCAATATGCTAACTATGCTCTGTCTTTGGCCTCGGGGAAGGCAATGAGACGGCGCGATTTCATCAAAGGAATTGTTGGTTCAGCGGTAACAGCTGGCCGTTCGCGGGCCGCGCGCAGCAGGCAGCGAAGATGCGCGTGATCGGCTTCCTGAGCCGCCCCGGCTCGCCCGCGTGGCGGTGATGTGGAATGCGGCCAATCCATACCCCCCGATTGTCTTTAAGGAGACGCAGGGTGCAGGCCGGACGTTGGGGATCGAGGTTCAATCCCTTGAGCTGCCAGGCCCGGACGACTTCGAGGGCGCTTTCGAGGCTGCGAGAAAGCGGCGCCCGGATGCGATGATCACCGTCGAAGACCCTCTCACCTTTACCTATCGAAAGCGCATTGCGGACTTTCACGACCGGGCAGCAATTGCCGTCGCTTCGTGGAGATTTGTGGCAGCTGGCGGACTCATCTCCTACGGGCAAATATCGCTGACTTGTTTAGGGGTGCAGCGGGCTACGTTGAGAAGATTTTCAAAGGCGCAAAGCCTGCCGACCTTCCCGTGCAGCAGCCGACCAAATTCGATCTCGTCATTAACCTGACTACCGCCAAGGCTCTCCGCCTTGAAGTGCCACCATCGCTGCTCACTCGGGCCGACGAAGTGATCGAGTAGCGAATCCAAGAGCTACACTAGATGAGTCCGCTCCTGGACAAAGCGGACATCTCAGTCGCACTCAGCGATGTCTGCCTTTGGGGGGAAAGCGGACATCGGCCGGACGCGCCTCGATGTCCGTTAATGATGCTGTGGACGGCGCCCGCTCTTAGGCATCGAAGTGCCATAGGGTGGTTGCGCTAAAGCGAACCGGCGCGGTGGTGATGCGCAAGCGGGTCGGTCGCGCGAAGGTATTGGGGTCTTTGGCGGCTTGTCGCCGTGCTTGGTCGGGCTCGAAGCTTGCCCATCAGCCCATTATTGGAGCCGCGAGCTGCAGGCGCTCGGCCACACGGTGAAGCTGATGCCGCCGAGCTATGTGAAGGCCTGTCTCAAGCGCAGCAAGAACGACGCCAATGATGCGGCGGCGATCTGTGAGGCCGTGACGCGGCCAGCGATGCGATTTGTCCCGATAAAATCTGAACAGCAGCAGTCCGGCTTGATGCTGCACCGGACCCGACAATTGCTGGTACGGCAGCGCACGATGCTGTCGAATGCAATCCGCGGGCATATGACCGAACTCGGCATCATCTCGGCCAAGGGCCGCAGCGGCACGGCTGAGCTGTTGCAGATTATTGGCGATGTGGCCGACGATCGGATCCCGCCGGTCGCCCGGTTTTGTCTCGACCTTCTTGCTCGCCAATATCTGACGCTCAACGCAGAGGTCTCGTCGATCGACAAACGCATCCAGGCTTGGCACCGATCGTGTGAAGAGAGCCGCCGGCTCGAGGAGATTCCGGGCATTGGTCCAATTGTCGCCACTGCCCTGGTTGCCGAGATCGGCGATTGGAGGGCGTTCCGCTCCGGGCGCAGTCTTGCTGCCTGGATCGGTTTAGTGCCCAAGCAGCACTCGACCGGCGGCAAGGAACGGCTCGGCAGCATCACCGAGCAGGGCAATCGCTATTTGCGATGGCTACTCGTCGCTGGTGCCATGGCCGTCATTCGCTACGCGCGAGCGCATGGCACCAAGCGACTTTGGCTCACACGAATAATGGATCGCCGACCTGCAAAGGTGGCGGCAGTTGCCCTCGCCAACAAGATCGCCCGGATGGCTTGGGCGATCATGGTGTGTGACGAGCGGTACAGAGAACCGAAGCTGCTGCTGGCAGCGTAAATACACCCATTGGCGAGGGCATGACGACGTAATGCAGAAACGGTCGTTCCGGGGATTGGGAGAACCCGCTTGGGTCATCGCACCTTAAAGTGCGTGCTAACGATTGGGACCCGATCCGCGCAGAGCATTAGGGCCAGCGGTACATCCGCCGCATCAACAGGCCGGACACGTGACCGCACCCGACCAATGCTGCAGCTAGGTCAGAAAGTTCTTGCCAAGGCGCCGTCCACACGTGACCCAAAGCGAACATGAACGCACCAAAATGCCGTGAGGCACAGCACCACGCAGTTACAGAACTGCTATAATTCAGCGCGTGAACCAAAGTTGGGGGCAGCCCATGACGCGAAACGGGTTGTACGTAGTTGCGGGCGCGTTGATGTTTGGGACATCGGCGTTGCATGCTACTCGGACCGGGGCCCAAACGCAGCAACAGATCGATTGGTGTAACAACGACGGCAATGTGTTTTCGGTTGATCAGCGGCTCAGCGGTTGTACGGCGTTGGTCGAATCTAAGCGAGCGTCGGCGCAAGATCGTGCCGCTGGATACGGCAACCGCTGTTGGGCTTATTCCGACAAAGGCGATCCTGACCGAGCCATTACCGACTGCAGCAAGGCGATCCGGCTCGATCCCAAATTGGCCAACGCGCACCTCGACCGTGGCAAGGCGTACAGTGATAAGGGCGATTTCGACCGGGCCATTGCCGACTACAATCGGGCGATCGAACTCAATCCGAAGTCAAGCATAGGCTACAACAATCTTTGCGATGCGTATCTTGACAAAGGCGATAACGACCGGGCGATTACCGATTGTGACGAGGCGATCCGGCTTGATCCCACATTCGCTGTTGCCTACCGCAACCGCGGCAACGCATACAGATACAAGGGCGAGATCGGTAGCGCCGTCGCCGACTATAATCAGGCAATCGAGCTCAGCCCCAAATTTTTTCAAGCCTATCTTGCTCGCGGACTGTTGAGCCTCGACGCGGGCGAGCTTCCCAAGGCCCTGGCCGACATCAATCAAGCAAGCGCACTCAATCCTAAAGACCCCTATACAGCGCTGTGGCTCGACATCGTGAACAAGCGCAGTAAGCTGCCCAGCAGGCTTGCCGAGGCCACGGCGCAGATCGACATGACAAAGTGGCCGGCGCCGGTTATCCGCCTCTACCTTGGCCAGATGACACCAGAGGCTGTGCTTGCCGCAGCTGCGCACCGCGATGCTTCCAAGCAAAAGAGCCAAGTTTGCGAGGCCAATTTCTTCAGCGGTGAACTGGCGTTGCAGCAGGGCAGCAAAGACGAGGCTACTCGCCTGTTCCGGATTGCTGAGGAGGGCTGTCCGAACGATTCCTTTCAATTGATCGCCGCGAATGACGAACTCAAAGCGCTCGGCGCACAACCGTGATGCTGCTGCTGTGCAATGCAAACTGCTGGCGAAAAATTCGGCAACACCTGTCCTAAAAGCCCGGCATTATTGCTGTAGTGCAGAATGTCTGCTTTTGCGGGTAAAGCGGACATCGCCCTGAAATCTCGTGATGTCTGCTTTTGACCCAAAGCGGACATCAGTCTGTTAGAATAGTTGCTTCGCAAACGTTGAAC
>JBKPIZ010000355.1:0-5657 GCA_046730495.1 Pseudomonadota bacterium | reverse complement strand
CTATGGCCAAGACCAAGTTTCGACCCCTGCACGACCGCGTGGTCGTCAAGCGCATCGATGCCGAGGAGAAGAGCAAAGGCGGCATCATCATCCCCGACACCGCCCAGGAGAAGCCGTCGCAAGGCGAAGTCGTTGCGGTCGGGCCGGGCGGCCGCGACGAGAGCGGCAAGATCATCAAACCCGAGGTCAAAGCCGGCGACCGCGTGCTGTTCGGCAAATGGTCGGGCACCGAGGTCAAGCTCGACGGCGAGGAACTCCTGATCATGAAGGAGTCCGACATCATGGGCGTGATTGCCTGAGCGAGCGCCGACGATCTCACATCTGAATTCTGACATCCGAGGAAAGACCAATGGCTGCAAAAGACGTAAAATTTTCCGGCGACGCCCGCGAGCGCATGCTCCGCGGCGTCGAGACCCTCGCCAATGCCGTGAAAGTGACGCTCGGCCCCAAGGGCCGCAACGTCATCATGGAAAAATCGTTCGGCGCGCCGCGCATCACCAAGGACGGCGTCACCGTCGCCAAGGAAATCGAGCTTGACGACAAGTTCGAGAATATGGGCGCGCAAATGGTGCGCGAGGTCGCACAGGAGACCAATGATCTGGCCGGCGACGGCACCACTACGGCAACTGTGCTGGCGCATGCCATTGTCAAGGAAGGCGCCAAGGCGGTCGCCGCCGGCATGAACCCGATGGATCTCAAACGCGGCATCGATCTCGCGGTGAAAGCCGTCGTCGATGAAATCAAGGGCCGCGCGAAAAGAGTGGGGTCGTCGTCCGAGATCGCTCAGGTCGGCACCATTTCCTCGAACGGCGACAGCTCCGTCGGCAAGATGATCGCAGAAGCGATGCAGAAGGTCGGCAACGAAGGTGTCATTACGGTCGAGGAAGCCAAGTCGCTGGAAACCGAGGTTGAGATCGTCGAGGGCATGCAGTTCGACCGGGGCTATGTGTCGCCCTATTTCATCACCAATGCCGAGAAGATGGTGGCGGAATTGGAGGACGCTTATGTGCTGCTGCATGAGAAGAAGCTGTCGCAGCTCCAAGCCATGCTGCCGCTTCTCGAAGCGGTGGTGCAATCGGGCAAGCCGCTTTTGATCGTCGCCGAAGACATCGAAGGCGAGGCGCTGGCCACGCTGGTGGTCAATAAGCTGCGCGGCGGCTTGAAGGTCGCAGCGGTGAAAGCGCCGGGTTTCGGCGACCGCCGCAAAGCCATGCTTGAAGACATCGCCATTCTTACCGGCGGCCAACTGATCGCCGAGGACCTCGGCATCAAGCTCGAAAGCGTGACCCCGGCAATGCTTGGCCGCGCCAAGAAAGTCGTGATCGAGAAGGAAAAGACCACGATCGTCGACGGCGCCGGCAAGAAGAAAGACATCGAAGCCCGCGTCAATCAGATCAAGGCGCAGATCGAAGAGACCACGTCCGACTACGATCGCGAGAAGCTGCAGGAACGGCTTGCCAAGCTCGCCGGCGGCGTCGCCGTGATCCGCGTCGGCGGTGCGACCGAAGTGGAAGTGAAGGAGAAGAAGGACCGGGTCGAGGACGCGCTCAATGCGACCCGCGCCGCGGTCGAGGAAGGCATCGTGGCCGGTGGCGGCGTTGCGCTGCTGCGCGCCAAGAAAGCAATCGGCAAGCTGCGCAGCGGCAATGCCGACGTACAGGCCGGCATCAATATCGTGCTCAAAGCGCTGGAGGCTCCGGTACGGCAGATCGCCGAGAATTCCGGCCACGAAGGCTCGATCGTGGTCAACAAGATCCTGGACAGCAAGTCGGAGACCTTTGGCTTCGACGCCCAGGGCGAGGACTAGGTCGACATGTTCGACAAAGGCATCGTCGATCCGGCGAAGGTCGTTCGCGCGGCGCTGCAGGACGCGGCTTCAGTCGCCGGCTTGCTGGTCACCACCGAAGCCATGGTTGCCGAATTGCCGAAGGAAAAACCGGCAATGCCGGCAATGCCCGGCGGCGGGATGGGCGGCATGGATTACTAAGCCCGGTCGCGCGAGTAAAAGTACAACAGGCGCGGAGCAATCCGCGCCTGTTTGTTGTCCGGACCGCGCCCTCCCGATTTTCCTTGATCGCTTTACTGGCAGTGAGCGATCTCCGCCCGTCGGTGGCACTCCAATGCCCGACGATCGTTGCAGCACACCCGCCCCGCTCACTGACGGCCGGTGAGGCCCGCTCAACTCAACTCCGGAACCCCTGTTTGGAAAAGGAAATTTTGGACTTTCAGGCTTTTGAAGAAAATCCCGCTGTGACTGCGCTTCCGGATAGCATCGCGCCGCAAAAACTGCTCCGAAACCCCATGTCAGTTTTTTTCACGACTTGGGTATGTCGCAAATCATAGATGAATTATTTTCATCTAGAGTTACATAAATCGCGGTAGATTCACGCGAATTCCGCGGGGCTATTTCAGCGTACTTGTTTGGTTCCGGTTCAGCCAGTTGGGCGAATCCCGGCGCCGGCTGGCCCTTCTCATTCCCAGCTGAAGCTCGGTCCCAGCGTGCGACGCAGGCGGACCAGGGCCGCACGGGCAGCGATAGCGTCGGCGGCGAGCCGCATCAGCGGCGAGACTTGCGAGGGCCGCGTCAAAATCTCCCGCAGCATGGCGCTGACATCCGTGCTGCCGCTCGGCGCCATTGCCAGCAAAGCGGCAGGCGGCACCGCCCGGTGCGCGGGATCGATGATCACCCGCACCGCCGCAAAGGCTAAGCCGTGCGCATCGGCCAGTCTGGCGACCAGATGCGACTCCATATCGACCGCCACCGCGCGGGTGAACGCGTGCAGTTTGCACTTGTCTGCCAGACCTGACACTACGGCATTGACGCCCATGATGGGACCGTGACGCGCATCCGGAAGCATCTCGGCGAGTTTGCGCGACCACAGTGGATCGGTCGGCCGCACCGCCGGATAGTCGATGATCGCGGAGGCCACCACGCAGTCACCGGGAATAAGATCCGGCGCCAGTCCTCCGGCAATACCGAAGCTGATCATGCTGCGACAGCCGGCGCCTATCGCAAGCCCGAGCAGGTCGGCGGTTTCACGGCCGCGACAGACGACCAGCACACCCTGGCCTGCTGCGATCCGCGCTTCGAAAGCGAGGCCGACAAGAGCAATCACCGATCGCTGCGACAGGTTGTTGAGATCAAACGCGCTGTCGGGATCGGACAATCTGACCGCGGCCGCACCGCCTCCGTCCATATCGATGCCGGCGCTGCTCCAGGCCTCTCGCCAAGCATCTCTCCAGGTATCTCTCCAGCCTTGACGGCATCCGGTTTGCGGCTGCGAAGCAAAAGTCGGCCACGACCAGGAAAACTTGCTCGGCATAACTATACCCAGCGTAGACAATCGGCCCACTATTACGTGCCAGCAAACCGGGGCGGTTCCCGTCGCGCTGGCCAAACGGCGTGCCTAACCTTTAAGCCGCCTCATCACGCGCCAACCCGTAACGCCGCCGCAATTCCCGGCGCGACAAAAATACCAAGGTGCGATCGCGACGTAATGTGTCGGCGCGAAGCGCCGCCGCATTGTGCGCAAGCACCATCATCGAGATCAAGATGTTCTCGCCAAACCAGTGCATCTGTTGGCGGAACGAACGCGAACTCACTGCCGCATTCCGTTCAAAACCAAAGCGGCCGACAAAGCGCACCAGCTGCGCGCTGCGCTCCGCAGGCTCAAGGCTCATATTGGCACAGATCGCGACGACGTCATCGAAATCGCAACGACCGTCAAGAAAGCCCGCCAATTTCCGCAGTGAGAGCTCAAATGCCTGATTGACGCGGCGGGCCCAAGCGAGTGTCGGGCCCTTGCCCGCAAAACACGGAAACTGCTCATTCCAGACGTGCAGGTTGGCGACACGGTCGCCGCGGCGAATGCAGGTGCCATCCGACAACACATAACTCTCGTTGCTGGCAACCAGCTGGATACGAAACAGACACTCGGACGAATTGGTGTATTCGATCACGCCATGGCGCAGCCGCAGGCGATCATCCAATGCCGCGAGCATCGCTTCCAACCACGGGAATTGTCTGATGTCCCCGCTGTGAAGGTCTTTGATGCCGGTTTCCATGTGGCGGTCCGCGCACCCCATCTAAAAACCGCGAGCCGCGGAGAAAGTTTCGTCGACTTTCTAACATTATCGCGGGGCGCACAAAGCTGCAGAATGCGGGCCTGGAGGGGTTATTCGCTTGCCAGCGCGTTCTTGGTCGGCTCATCATAGAGCAGCGCGAGAGTGACCTTATGGATAGGTGCGGCCTTTCCAGCTGACGCGGCTCGAGAGCCGGCGGCGCACACTGTCAATCGCAATAAGCGCTCCGGCGGAATAGCCGAGCGGAAATAACAGGCCGTACCACGGCGGAATGCCAAAGTAGGAAGCGCCCGCGATATGCAAGCCAAACGCTGCAGCGGAGCCGAGAGCTGCCGGGATCAGGCCCACGCAACCTCCCGAACTGCCCTGCGCACACGCCAATGCATCGCGCAGCGGAATGAGCCAGGTGGCCCACGCCAGCGCAACCGCCGCGGCTGCAATCGCGATCGTCCGCGGCGGCCCGCCGAGCATTTCGCTTAAGTTCTTGGCGATGCCGATCCATAGCATGGGCCAGCCGCGATACATGCGCGTCGACAATAGTGGTCGGCCGTCTTGAAGGATGGCGTGACCGCCCGAGCGCTTGAGCAGGCGCGCCAGCATCAAATCTTCGCAAATCGCGCCGCGGACCGCCGCATGGCCGCCGATGGTTTCATAATAGGCGCGGCGCACCAGCATGAATTGCCCGGTCGCTGTAACCTCGCTGCTGGTGCGTGCCTGCACGGTGCGAAGATCTTGGCAGAAAGCGAGCAGGTAAAGACCGCATGGCATGACCAGCCGCTCGGCGAAACTTTGCAACTCCTGTCGCGGGGCAAGCGACAACAAATCGAGCGCTTCGGCATTGGCGGCGGCGACCGCGCTCGCGATCAGCGCGGGCTCGGCCCACACATCGGCGTCGACGAAACACAGCCAGTCGGTACTTTCCACCGCGCACGCGCCGATCCAGCAGGCATGGGATTTGCCGACCCAACGCGGCGGCAGCGGCGGACTCCGCAAAACCGTGAGCTGCGGGCAGGTTTGGGCCAAAGCTGACGCAATTGCAAAGGTGCCGTCGCGCGAGTGATCGTCGATCACGATAATGCGCAAATACCGGGCCGGATAAGTTTGCGCGACAAGGCTGCGCAAGCACCGGTCAATATTGGCGGCTTCATCGCGCGCCGGGACAATGACCGCGACCTTTGGCGCCCCAGCGGCCGGCGGCGGCTCGGCTGGCTTCAAACTTTGCAAAAGGCCGCGCTGCTGGAAAGCCCGGGCGACCAGCCAGATCACGACCGCAAGCCAGATCGACGACAACAAAAGGTCCAAGGTTCCACCGGGCAAGCTGGAATTGGGCTTCGCTGCCTCAATCCGCGGCGGTTCCTTCGGGTTCCACAACTCTATGTGCGTGACAGCCTCGGCGAACAAACAATGCTGCCGGACGACGACGCCTACCAGCTGATCTGACGGTTAGAAGGACCGGAACGAGCTTTCTCAATTCGTCATCAGTCGAAAGCGCAGTGGGGTCACGCCCAAAAATTCGACGACGTCGCCGTGACGTCGCCAATTTGTGACCTGCGTGAGCGCCGCCAAAAGCTCCG
>JBKPIZ010000354.1:0-4251 GCA_046730495.1 Pseudomonadota bacterium | reverse complement strand
CGATTTAATGACCAACGATAGATCCAACGATTTTCTGATCGCCTTGCGATCGCTGGCTGCTCACGCGAGCGGCCGAAACAGGCGATGAGGAAGCAATATCCCTATTAGCCGCGGGTGCCTTGAAAAGGCGCGTTTGAGCGGTCCCGTATCATGCGTCGAAACTTACGGCGTGCGACTACAACATTGGATGGGAGGAACTTCGCTTAACTTCCTGATCGCGCCAGTTGAGAGGGCTCAGCCAACCAAGATTTTTATTAGCTCGCCAAGCCAAGTCAGGACCGGAAAAGGAGAAAGCACTTGGAGCAGTATGGCAGCTATAAGGACTACGCCCACATAACTTATTACCCCGCGCAGAATCCGTTGCGCGAGCGGAGGGTACGGTGGTTCGTTATTAGCGGGCCAAGCAAACGCCTCTTCCCATTTTTCCTGAGGAATACCGGCCGGCCTAATTCTCTCAAACGGCACCCAGGCGCGATAAGCCGCAATGCCACGCTCTCGCGCAATCGCGTTTCTCAGGCCAAACAAATTGCTCCACCCCACAAAATCTACCAACTTACTGATCATCACCCGCAGAAGGGCCAGAATCAGCAAACAGCCGAGGTAGACATACGCGATCCAGAACCCCGTTGTGAGCCATGATTTGGTGAAGGATTTCACGTTGAATGCCGTCGAAAGCAGTCCGACCGTAGATTCGACCAGCTTGTCGAGGCCATTGAAAATCTGGCCGCGCGCCGAATTGTCATTACCCGCTTGCAGAAAAAGAATTACGGCGACTACGACGGCGAGCTGAAACAGGGGGAATCTCACTATGCTCCTTACCGGAGCCGCGAGCAGTTTGATCATGCCTAGCCTTGCTCCTGGGATTAGAGTGCTCGATGTATTGAATCCTCGCGCGTGAACCGCAGTAGCTTACGCCTGCGACCCCCAACAGGCGAGCTGACAGGGAGTCGACGGTTTGCTATGCGAGCCGTCGCTTGCCGTTTGGGAGAATGATATTGAACGCGACCCATGCGATGGGGTGGAAAGCGAGGGATTTCGCCCTCACAGGCACCAATGGCAAAACCTATTCGCTTGCGGAGGTTCGGGGACCGAAAGGCACGCTTGTCGTCTTTATCTGTAATCACTGTCCCTATGTGAAAGCGTCCATCAATCGCATTGTGGCCGAGGCTAACGCGCTACGCGGGATCGGGATTGGCACGATCGCCATAATGCCCAACGACGCCGACGCCTATCCTGAGGACTCCTTCGACAACATGAAGGCATTCGCCGCACAGCACGGCTTCACGTTTCCCTATGTTATCGACACGACCCAAGAAATCGCGCGCGGCTATGACGCTCAGTGCACACCCGATTTCTTTGGCTTCAACGCACAAGACGAGCTGGAGTACCGAGGTCGCCTTGATGCTTCGCGGATGACGCCGGTCCCGAACGCTCGCCGCGACCTATTTGAAGCAATGAAACAAATCGCCGAGACAGGCCATGGTCCGAAAGAGCAGATTCCGTCCATGGGCTGTTCGATCAAGTGGAAGCACTGAGAAAGTGAAATGTTATTAATATCAGGAGGGCCAATGGCGATTGCGCGAATGATTGTACGCAGCGGTCTGTTGACGGTTGCACTAATATCAGCGGCCGCTACAGCGAAAGCCGTTTGCCGCTTCACGCGACTACCTTCTCAATCAGACGATAAGCCTGAGCGAACACGATCTCAGCGAGTGCGAAGTCGATCTGGGCCGAAATCTAGGCGCGACTCCCCTGCGCCGCGATCCTCCAAATCTCGTGTAGCCTGATTATCGCCTTACCTAGGCTGAGCGCTCCCTAGGCCCCTCTACGCCTTAGTGCTGGGACGCGCTGAAACCGCCGAATACCAGCGATTTAGATGCGTCAAATGATCCGGCGGCTTCAGCTTTGCCCAAGTACAAAAGTCGAGGGTGACCATCCCAGTTATGTCAGCCACTGTGAACTGTGGCCCGCAGATGAATTCGTTGTCAGAAAGTCTGGCATCTAGCAATGTGAAGA
The DNA here is from genome assembly GCA_046730495.1 of Pseudomonadota bacterium. GTDB lineage: Bacteria > Pseudomonadota > Alphaproteobacteria > Rhizobiales > Xanthobacteraceae > BOG-931. The sequence continues at coordinate 2,235 of JBKPIZ010000354.1, read as the reverse complement.
AATGCTGAATGCGCATCCGACCGCGTTCGGCTAACGCCGGAATCTGCTCGTATGACTCCGGTCCGGGCAAGGCGTGTCCTTTCAGGCCCGGCGTAGAATTACGAAACGCCTCCATGGTGGCGTAAAAGCCATCCCGCTCAAGCCGGCGCTGCCAAGCCTCTATCACTGCCTTTTGTTCGGCAGTGCGCCCCATCAAACGCGGTTCGGGGTAAAGCTCCTCGAAATAACGGCAGATCCCAAGAATATCCGCGATCCTCGTCCCATTATCGAGTTTTAACACCGGCACAGTGCATTCGGGATTTATCGCTCTGAACGCAGGTGAAAATTGCTCGCCGTTACGGAGATCGACCTGAATCGTTGGAACGCTGATCCCTTTCTCCGCGAGAAAAATGCGCACACGGCGGGGACTGGGCGCTGTGGTGCAGTCGTACAACTTCATTGAGCACTCCATCAATTCAACCGGCAGAAGCGCCGGTCAAAACACGACTCTCCCACGGGGTCAAACGTCTTTGCCTTCGTGGAAAAACAGGTGGAAATCCGGCGTGCATTTTGCGGCAACCATTGCGATCCGCGCAGGCAGCAAGCATGATTAGCGCATGGCCACCCGCGCTCGTTTATCGACACCCGACCTGTTCTCGTCGGCGCCTGCTCGCGAAGTTCATTCACAGCCTTTAGAGCCGATTGGATCGCCGAGCGCGGTCCCTTCACGGCACGTTCTGCCCGCAGATTTGCCCAACGCCGTCAGGCACCTCAACGACCAAGAACTCGAGCAGTTGCTATCTGCAATCATTGCGGAGCAGAAACGCCGCGGTAAGCTCCCTGCTGAAATGTCTCGCAAGCAGCGCGTCGAGGTGGTCACTGCTGTCCCTTTGACACAAGGAAAGTTGAACGCCGTTCGCGCGGCTTTTAAAGCGGGCATCACGCCTTCGAGAATTGCTCGACAGTTCGGGATCTCACAGTCGGATATACGCAAGGCGTTGACGTCTGAAATCGTAAAACGGTGACAGCACATCTGCGGCGCATTGTCATAGCTTTAGGGAGGGTTTGGGTGTCGCAGAGAAAAATATATTGCCGAGCGATTAGCGTTAGTAATCGAAAGTTACATTTGCTTGGTCTCAATGCTTTTTCCTTTCGGCGTCGTCTCGCGGAGGTGCGGCGAGTTATCCAGGCCATTCAGTTCAGATTTTTTCTCAGCCGATCAGGATCTGCAAATTCGCGAGCGACCCACACGATCTGGTAACTACGTGTCCGTTCGCCGATCGCCGCGACCGGAATCAACAATCGAACCCTCCCGTGCGAGATCTTGCGCTAGCCCGCCCCCACAGACTTGCAAAGGTGGGGATTGGTCGACTTGCGGCTTGCAACAAAGTCTCGGGCTTGGCCTTCGCTCCAATCCAGCTCTTTTGTAGTGATAGCCCCACGAAACAACTCATAGACTAACCAGACTCGGTAAGTGTTTAACACGTCGCTCTCGCAGTAGCGCGCGACTTCGTCGATTTGCCCAGCCTGAACCATCTCCTCGACGTGGCTGCCATCAACTCCGTCAGGTTTGCCGGGAAGCCCCAAGATTTTACTGACCTCATCCAGTTTCACCTTCCCACCGGGAACGTATGAACCTAGTACGTCACATAGGTCCACTGCATCATCAGTGTAGCGGTGGAAATACTGCCGCACTTGTAGCCCGGCGGCAGAAATTCGGTTCACCATCGCTCGATATCTGAGCACCGGCAAATCGAAGCTGTGTCCGTTGAAAGTGATGAGCTGAGGACGCAGCTCGCCGATCTTCTCAATGAAATCGTTTATCAACTTGGCTTCTGGCCGTTCACCAATGTGTGGTGCGCCAAGCGCGTCTATCCGCCAGCCCTCGGGTTGCCGAGACGCGATTAATGCGCCGATGCATGCGATTTTATGAAGCGAGTGCTTAGGAAAACCAGGGCCAAGTGCTTCCCGGACCTCGGCCTCGGATGCATTGCCCATGTCGAGCATCCTCGCAGCCGCGGCGAGGTCGGGGACGGTCTCTAAATCCCAGACGATAACTGATTGCTCGGACATACTTGTACCTGAACTGATAAAGGAAGGTTAGCTCGGCTCAGAGTCAGCATACAATGGCGGCCCCACCCGCTTACGGCTGCAAATACTTGGCCGCCGTATGCCGATATGTGAAGCGCTTTCGCAATTGCATAGGCCGTCTCGCCCGATGCCGCTCGCCTAGTGATTTCATTACGCAGTTCGGTG
>JBKPIZ010000353.1:0-15811 GCA_046730495.1 Pseudomonadota bacterium | reverse complement strand
TCGACACATCCGGTGAGGCAATTGAGCAAAGCTTCGCCAAATTGCTGCGGATCAGTTCCGATGTGCTAAGGCCCCAATCGTGACCATGCCCGAAACCGGCTTTCTCGCTTTGCCGCCGCTGCGCCTGGAATACCGCATGATCGGGCCGCGGCCGGAGGCTGCGCCCACTATCGTCATGCTGCATGAAGGCCTCGGCAGTGTCGAGCTTTGGGGACAGTTCCCGGACAAAATTGCAGCGGCGACCGGCGCCGGCGTCTTCGCCTATTCGCGGGCCGGTTATGGCAACTCGACCGGCGCCAAACTGCCGCACACCACGTCATTTATGGATGAGGAGGCGCGCGAGGTGCTGCCGCGCGTCTTGGCGGCGATCGGATTCCGGCGCGGAATTATCCTCGGCCACAGCGATGGCGCTTCCATCGCCACGATCCATGCCGGCAGCGTGCAAGACCACCGCGTGCGCGGGATCGTTCTGATCGCGCCCCATTTCTTCAGCGAAGAAATGGGGCTCGCCGAAATCCGGCGCGCGCGCAAATCATTCGAGACTGGCGCCTTGCGGGAAAGGTTGAAGCCCTACCACGCCGATGTCGATGCAGCGTTCCGCAGCTGGAACGAGCCTTGGCTGCATCCCGACTTCCAGAATTGGGACATCACTGAAGCCCTCGGTTACATCCGCGTCCCGATACTGATCGCCCAAGGCGAGAACGATCAGTACGGCACGCTCAAGCAGATCGAAGTGGCGCGGGAGGAATGTTTCTGCCCGGTCGAAGCGGTGGTGCTGCCGGGCACCCGACATATCCCCTATCGCGAGGCGCCGGAGCTCACGCTCGAAGCGGTCGCCGAGTTCATCAACCGGCTGTTGCGCGACCACCACGAGGCGGAACCTCTCGCCAAGACCGGGATTGCCCTCTCATGAAATATAATGCATATGAGGCGACACGCCCAATCTGACCCGACAAGCCAGACTTTAGCGGAGGCGGTCGAAGTGCTCCGACCGAGACCACGATGGGCCAAACAGATCAGGCACTTGCGCGCGCGCACAACGACAATGCGCACGAGCGAACCGGCCAGTGCGTGCGGATCGATTTTCAAACCGAGCCGTCGCGCTATCGCCATTGGAAGCTCAAGGTCGATGGCGAAATCGCCACGCTGGTGATGGACGTCGACGAAAAATCGGCGCTGTTCGAAGGCTACGACCTCAAGCTCAATTCCTACGATCTCGGCGTCGATATCGAATTGGCCGACGCGATCGAGCGGTTACGCTTTGAGTATCCCGGCGTACGGGTTCTGGTGCTGCGCTCGGCCAAACCCCGGGTGTTTTCGGCGGGCGCCAATATTCGCATGCTGGCCGGTGCGACCCATGCGCATAAGGTGAATTTCTGCAAGTTCACCAACGAGACCCGCAACGGCATCGAGGATCTCAGCGAGAACTCGGGCATCAAATCGATCTGCGCGATCAACGGCACTGCGGCCGGCGGCGGTTACGAACTGGCGCTGGCGACCGACTACATCATGCTCATCGATGACGGCTCGGCGGCAGTGTCACTGCCGGAATTGCCGCTGTTGGCGGTGCTGCCCGGCACCGGCGGCCTCACCCGCGTCTCCGACAAACGCCGGGTCCGCCGCGATCATGCCGATGTCTTCTGCACCACCGAGGAAGGCGTCAAAGGCAAACGCGCCGTCGAATGGCGGCTGGTCGATGTGGCAGTGCCGGGCTCGAAATTCGATGAGACGATCGATGCCCGCGCCAAGGAATTTGCTGCGCAATCGGGGCGCACCGGATCTGGGGCCGGCATCAAGCTGACGCCTCTTTCGCGCAAGTTCGCCGACGACACGATCGAATACGAAAACTTGTCCGTCGAATTCGACCGCGCGTCGCGGATCGCGACAATCCTGGCGCGCGGCCCCACGGCACCGCCCCCCGCGTCAGCGGACGCAATGATGGGGCAGGGCGCCGCGTTCTGGCCCCTCAAGCTCGCACGCGAGCTCGATGACGCGATTTTGCATATCCGACTCAACGAGCTCGATGTCGCCGCGATCGTCTTCAAATCGTCTGGCGAACCAGCCGAAGTGCTCGCCTATGATCGCTTTCTTGATGCCAACGCCCAGCATTGGCTGGTCCGCGAGATCCGCCTCTTGTGGAAGCGCGTGCTCAAGCGCGTCGATCTCACCTCGCGATCGCTGGTGACGCTGATCGAGCCGGGGTCGTGCTTTGCCGGCACGCTTGCCGAATTGCCGCTCGCCAGCGATCGCTCCTATATGCTGATAGGCAGCCGCGACGGCGACAACAAGCCGCCGGCGACCGTCGCGCTCGACGACGTCAATTTCGGTCCCTACCCGATGGCGAATGGATTGACGCGGCTTTCGAGCCGCTTTCTGGCGGCGCCGGCCGATCTCGAGCGCGTTAAAGCCGAACGCGGCAAGATGATCGATGCCGAGACCGCGCAACGGCTCGGGCTTGTGACTTTCGCGCTCGACGACATCGATTGGGACGACGAAGTGCGCGTGTTTCTTGAGGAGCGGTCAAGCTTCTCACCCGATTCGCTCACCGGCCTGGAAGCGAATTTGCGCTTCGCCGGTCCGGAAACGATGGAATCGAAAATCTTCGCGCGGCTCACCGCGTGGCAGAACTGGATTTTCCAGCGCCCGAACGCCATCGGCGAAGACGGCGCGCTCAAGCGTTATGGCACCGGCCAGAAGCCGGTCTTCGACACGCGCAGAGTATGAGAGGACCCGACCATGACAGTCGAGAACGTCGATTACACCACCAAAATTCCGAACAACGTCAATCTGACTGACGATCGCCAAGTGCTGCGCGCGCTGGAAAGCTGGCACCCCGGTTATATCGACTGGTGGATGGATATGGGCCCCGAAGGCTTTCAGCAGGCGCTCGTTTATCTGCGCACCGCGGTGTCGGTCGATCCGAAAGGTTGGGCCAAATTCGATTACGTGCGCATGCCGGACTACCGCTGGGGCATCCTGCTGGCGCCGAAAGAGGACGGCCGCCAAATCCCGTTTGGCCGGCACTACGGCGAGCCGGCCTGGCAGGATGTGCCGGGCGAATATCGCGCCATGCTGCGACGCTTGATTGTCATCCAGGGCGACACCGAGCCCGCGTCGGTCGAACAGCAGCGCCATCTCGGCAAGACCGCGCCGTCGCTCTACGACATGCGTAACGTGTTTCAGGTCAATGTCGAGGAAGGCCGCCATTTGTGGGCGATGGTGTATCTCCTGCAGAAATATTTCGGCCGTGACGGCCGCGAGGAAGCAGCGGAATTATTGCGGCGCCGCTCCGGCGATCCGGACAAGCCGCGCATGCTTGGCGCGTTTAACGAAGCCACGCCCGACTGGCTGTCGTTTCACATGTTCACTTTCTTCACCGATCGCGACGGCAAGATGCAGCTCGAAAGCCTGGCGCAATCCGGTCTCGATCCGCTGTCGCGCACCTGCCGTTTTATGCTCACCGAAGAGGCGCACCATATGTTCGTGGGTGAGACCGGGGTCGGCCGCACCATCCAGCGCACCTGCGAGGCGATGAAAGCCGCCGGCATCGAGGATCCGGCCGAGATCGAGAAGGTGCGCGCGCTCGGCGTCATCGACCTGCCGACCATCCAGAAGAAGCTCAACCTGCACTACTCGCTCTCGCTCGATCTGTTCGGCTCGGAGGTCTCCACCAATGCGGCGAACACGTTCAGCGCCGGCCTGAAAGGCCGTTTCCAGGAAACCAAGATCGACGACGATCATCGGCTCGAAAGCGCCACCTACCCGGTGCTCAAATTCGTCGACGGCGAAATCAAGCGCATCGACGAGCCGGCGCTGACCGCGATCAATATGCGGCTGCGCGACGACTACACCGCCGACTGCCAGCGTGGGCTCGACCGCTGCAACAAGATCATCGACAAGATCGGCATCGCCTACAAATTGGAACTGCCGCATGTCGGCTTCCACCGCCAGATCGGCGAGTTCAAGGACGTCAAGGTGACGCCGGCCGGCAAGCTCATCGACGAGCCGACCTGGACGCGCGAGCAGAACCAGTGGCTGCCGTCGACTGATGACGGCGAATTTATCGGCAGCCTGATGAAGCAAGTCGTCGAGCCCGGCAAGTTCGCGAGCTGGATCGCGCCGCCGCGGATCGGTATCGACAACAAGCCCGGCGATTTCGAATACGTAAAGATCGCGGCGTGATCATTCCGTCCCCGCTTCGCTCGCGCCACGCGGGGACGGACAACTTTACTGCTTCAAAAAAGGCGAGCAGATCGGCGTTGATCGTTTCCGCCTGTGTGGTTGGCATGCCGTGCGGGAAGTCCTTGTAGGTCTTCAGCGTCCCGTTCTTCAGCAGTTTTGCCGGCAAGGGCCCAGCGGCGACATAGGGAACGATCTGATCGTCTTCGCTATCATCACCAGCACCGGCACTGTGATCTTCCTGAGATCCTCGGTGAAATCGGTCTGTGAGAAGGCGACGATGCCGCCGTAATGCGCCTTGGCGCCGCCCATCATGCCCTGACGCCACCAGTTCGCGATGACGGCCTCCGAGGCTTTGGCACCCGGCCGGTTGTAGCCATAGAACGGACCTTCCGGCAGCGCGCGATAAAACACCGAGCGATTAGCCGCAAGCTGCGCCTGAAGTCCGTCAAAGACTTCTTTGGGAAGGCCGTTTGGATTGGCCGCCGTCTTCACCATCAACGGCGGCACCGCGCTGATCAGGGCCGCCATCGCCACACGGCTTTCGCCATGTCGTCCCAAATAATGCGTCACCTCTCCGCCGCCGGTGGAATGGCCGACGTGAATGGCGTTCTTCAGATCGAGATGCGCGGTCAAAGCCGCAAGGTCGTCGGCATAGTGGTCCATATCATGGCCGTCGCCCGTCTGGGTTGATCGGCCATGACCGCGCCGATCATGGGCGATCACGCGATAGCCGCGGTTGAGGAAAAACAGCATTTGCGTATCCCAGTCGTCGGCCGACAACGGCCAGCCGTGGCTGAAGACGATTGGCTGACCCTTGCCCCAGTCCTGTAAAAAATTTCTACGCCGTCTTTGGTTTTGATGAACATAACGCGCCTCCCGCGATCGCGTGATCGCTGAATGTCCGAACCCGGCGGCCTGATTATATCGGCTTGCGCGTAACCACGGTCACAAAAACGGCGTGGCTATCGCTCCGAGCGCGGACCCTCGCGCAGCCGCGACAGGTCGAAGCGATCGATCTCGCGCAATAATTCGACGAAGGCTTTTGCACCCTGCGCCAGCGCCGCCTCGCCTTTGTCCGCTTTCGTAATGTGCCGTCGCCAACCGCGCCGGTCGGATTGAGATCCTGGGTCATCCAGGCAAAGCCGGCCGGCCGATAAGCGCCAAGCCATTTGAACTCGGCCGCCATCGCGATGGTCTCGGGTGTCGCGCGCGCGGCCTTCCCCATTTGCACCGTGTCCGGCTTTGCCGCCAGCATCAGCGACGTCTCGATGTCGCCGGCGTGGATGCCGTGCTTTTTTTCTTCGCCGGGAAACACGCCGTCCGGATAACCGAAGCGGTGCCAGCCGACAGTCACCGCCAGCATGTGAAAGCGCGCGCGCAGATCGCGCGCCACCAGTTCCATGGCCGCGACATTCCCGCCGTGACTGGTGACGAGCACAAGCTTGCGCAACCCCGCGCGCGCGAGACTCTCGCCAAGCTCGGTCCAGGCGGCGATGGCTGTTTGCGCCGAGAAGGTCAGCGTTCCCGCGTAACCGAGGTGCTCGGTCGAAATGCCGACGCGCTGGATCGGCAGAAAGGTGACTGGAAGGTCGTCGGGCAATAGTTCGCGCGCGCGGCTGAGATAAGCCTCGGCGATGAAGCCATCGACGCCAAGCGGCAGATGCGGCCCGTGCTGTTCGATCGCCGCGAGCGGCAGCACCGCGATCCAGCGATCGGTCGTCGCGCCGGCGATCTCTTGCCAGGTCATTTCCAGCCAGTCGCGCTTCGGCAGCGGCATCGGGGCACCACTCACTTGCTCAATCGGTCTGACTGCAGGGTCGAAACTCATTATCCCCATGAGCCGCGCTGCGGACAAAATCGCGGTCAGGGCAGGATAAAGGCGAAGAGCGTATCGGGGATACGGTCGAGCCTTTCGACGAACCCGGTCGCGATTTTCGCCGCAACCCGAAGGGACGCCGCCCTTTTGGCCGCTGGCGCCGTTGCTCGTCGCTCATGATCGTATAGATCACGTCGCTCCTCGCGCCTAGCCAGCGGCCAAAATTCCCAGCGTCGCGGCCTTGGTGATAATGAGTTTCGACCTTGGTGCGGGCATGCTCTATTGTCGCGTCTGCCGCGAACAGGAGCAACGGATGCCGCCAGCGATTGCGTTTCGGATTGGATTGATAGCTCTCGCGATGATCGGCGCGGCGATTTCGCCGGCGGCGGCGCAGGCGCTCGATAAGGTCTCGTTCGGAACCAATTGGGTCGCCGAGGGCGAGCACGGCGGCTTCTACCAGGCGCTGGCGGATGGCACTTATCGCAAATATGGCCTCGACGTCACGATCGTGCCGGGCGGGCCGAACGTCAACAATCGCATCCTGCTGCCGGTCGGTAAAATCGATTTTTTTCTGAGCGCCAACACGCTGCAAGCCTTCGACGCGGTCGAGCAAAAGATTCCGACGATCGAAGTGGCTGCGTTGTTTCAGAAGGATCCGCAGGTGCTGATCGCGCATCCGGATCAGGGCATCGACAAATTCGCCGATCTGAAAAAGCTCACGCTGTTCATCTCCAACGAAGGCGTGCCGACCTTTTACCAATGGCTCAAGGCGGACTTTGGCTTTACCGATGCGCAAGTACGGCCCTACACCTTCAACCCCCAACCGTTTCTCGCCAATAAAAAAAGCGCGATGCAGGGCTATGTGACCTCTGAGCCCTTCGCGATCGCCAAGGCCGCGAATTTCACGCCGGAAGTCTTTCTGCTCGCAGACCAGGGGTTTTCAGCCTATTCGACGCTTATCGAGACGCGGCGCGAACTGGTCGACAAAAAACCGGACCTGGTGCAGCGCTTCGTCGATGCCTCGATCGTCGGCTGGTACAATTACCTGTACGGCAAGAACGGTGCCGCCAATGCGCTGATCAAAAAGCAGAACCCGGAAATGACCGATGAGCTCTTGGCCTATTGCGTTAGTGCGCTGAGGAAATACGGTATCGTCGACTCCGGTGATGCCCTGACGCTTGGCGTCGGCGCTATGACCGACGCGCGGATGAAGGAGTTTTTTGACGAGATGGTGCGGGCGGGCGTGACCAAGTCCAATCTCGATTATCGCAAAGGCTACACGCTGCAATTCGTGAACAAAAAAGTCGGACTCGATCTGCGGCCAAAGCAATAATGCCGCCACCCATCAAACCGCAAACCGCCTCTTCATTGCTCGCGCTGCACGGCGTCAGCAAGGCGTTTCCGAACGGCACGCTGGCGCTCGCGAACCTCAATTTCGACGTTCGCGCCGGCGAATTCCTTTCGCTTCTTGGGCCTTCGGGTTGCGGCAAATCGACGGCGCTGCGGATCATCGCGGGTTTAAGTCCACCGAGCCAAGGCAGCGTTGATTGGCCGGCGCACGGTGTGGCGGCCGATCGAGCAAATAGGATCGGATTTGTGTTTCAGGAGCCGACGCTGATGCCCTGGGCCAGCGTGTTCGACAATGCGGCATTGCCGCTGGTGCTCAAGGGCGTATCGGCCGAAACTATCGCCAAGCGCGTGAGCGGCGCGCTTGATCGCGTCGGGCTTGCCAAATTCGCGCACGTTTTTCCCCGCGAATTGTCAGGTGGCATGCGCATGCGTGTCTCAATCGCCCGCGCGCTTGTCACCGAACCACAGCTTCTCCTGATGGACGAGCCGTTCGCCGCGCTCGACGAGATCACCCGCTTCAAGCTCAACAACGACCTGTTGCAGGTCTGGCAGGGGACCGGCACCACGGTCGTATTTGTTACGCATTCGGTATTCGAATCGGTCTATCTGTCGAGTCGCATCCTGGTAATGACCGCCCGCCCCGGCCGGATTTCCGCGGAGCTGACCATCGAGGCGCCTTATCCGCGCGATCAGAACTTCCGTACCTCGGCTGAATACGCGGCCTATTGCCGCCGCGCCTCGACGGCGCTGGCGCAGGCGATGACCGACGATAAACCGGCGGGAGACCGGGCGTGAACACGGCTCAAACCAGCCAAGAGCGGCGCGATCGTGCGTTGCGGATCGCGCTGCCGATTGTGGTGCTCGCGCTGCTACTCCTGATCTGGGAAGCGATCGTGCGGATCAATCACACTCCGCCCTATGTGCTTCCGGGCCCCGGTTTGATCCTAACGACGCTCGTGGACGATTGGGAATTGCTGTCGCAATCGCTCGCAGTCACGCTGGTGACGACGGTGGAAGGCTTCCTGCTTGCGGCCTTCGGCGGCGTCGGGCTGGCGCTTCTGTTCAACCAGTCGCGCCTCCTTGAATATTCGCTTTATCCCTATGCCGTCATTCTGCAGGTGACCCCGATCGTCGCTATCGCCCCGCTGTTGCTGATCTATCTGCCGCAGCCGCTCGCCGTTCTGGCCTGCGCCTGGATTGTCGCATTCTTCCCGGTATTGGCGAACACGACGCTCGGCCTGCATTCGGTGGACCGCAATCTCTCCGATCTGTTCACGCTCTATGGCGCATCGCGGCGCCAGGTTCTCTGGCATCTCAAGCTGCCTTCGGCCCTGCCATATATCCTCGGTGGCTTGCAGATCGCCGGTGGACTGTCGCTGATCGGCGCGGTGGTGGCGGAGATCGCCGCCGGCTCGGCCGGCGCCGGTTCCGGGCTTGCCTACCGCATCGCCGAATCCGGATACCGCCTCAATATCCCGCGCATGTTCGCCGCACTGTTATTGCTGTCGGTCGCCGGAATCGCGATTTTTTATGTGCTGTCGTTTGTGAACCATCTGGCGCTGCGCCGCTGGCATGAAAGCGCGCTGAGCCGCGACGCCTAGCGGATCTTCTCCTGCACTGCTTATTCACGCGTTGCCGGCAGCGCCATCGCCAGCACGCGCACGACATGCATTGCCTCGCGGCGCGTTCCATCGCGGATCTGCTGGCGACATGACGTGCCGTCGGCGACGATGATGGCGTCGCCCGGAGCCTCACGCACCGTCGGCAACAGCGAGAGTTCTCCCATCGCCCGCGATACATCGATCGTCTCGGCGTCGTAGCCAAAAGCGCCGGCCATGCCGCAGCAGCTCGAGTCGATCGTTGCCACGTCAAGGCCGGGAATGAGTTTGAGCGCGGTCTCAACCGCGCCCATCGCACCGAATGATTTTTGATGGCAATGGCCGTGCAACAGGGCGCGCTTTGGTGTCGGCGCGAACGCGATGTCGAGTTTCCCGGCGGCACCCTCGCCGGCGAGGAACTCCTCCAACAGCACGACGCGACCGCCGGCTTGTCTTGCGGCGTCGCTCTTGAGCAGCGCCGGGATTTCATCACGAAAGCTGAACACACAGCTCGGCTCAAGCCCGATCACTGGCAGGCCGCGCGCGAGCTGCGGCGCCAGCGTCGCGAGCGTGCGCTCAGCCTCGCTTCGCGCCGCATCGGTGTTGCCGACCGCCAGAAAGGTGCGGCCGCAGCACAACGGCCGTTCGCCATCGGCCGGGGTCGCCAGACGAATGCGATAGCCGGCGGCCGCGAGCACCGTGCTGGCGGCGTGGATATTTTCCGGCTCGAAATAGCGATTGAAGGTGTCGGCGAACAGCACGACTTCTCCGCGCGTCGGTTTGCCGGCGGATGCGAAAAGCCGTTGGTCGTGGAAATAGTCCTTCCGCCACTGCGGCAGCGGCCGCTCCGCCGCAAACCCTGCGACCGCTTCCGACAGCAGCGCGGCGCCGGGAAGCCGGTCGCGCAGATTCAATAGCCAGTGCAAACGCGCGGCATAGGGCGCGTAGCGCGGCAGATAGCCGACCAGACGGTCGTGCAGCGACAGACCAAATTTCTGCGCCCGCGCGCGCAACGCCTCGATTTTCATCCGCGCCATGTCGACGCCGGTCGGGCATTCGCGCCGGCAGGCCTTGCAGGAGACGCAAAGCTTCAACGTCTCCGCCATCTCGTGAGAGGTAAGAGCGTCGGGCCCAAGCTGGCCGGTGATGGCGAGGCGGAGCGTGTTGGCGCGCCCGCGCGTCACGTCCCGCTCGTCGCGCGTAACACGATAACTCGGGCACATCACGCCGCCCGCGAGCGCGCGGCAGGCGCCGTTGTTGTTGCACATTTCGACGGCGCCCTGAAACCCGCCGCCGGCGCCGGGATAAGCCGACCAGTCGAGCGCGGTCTCGAGCACGCCAGCCCGATAGCCGGGGCCGTAGCGGAAATAGGCACGGTCGTCGAATTTCGGCGCCTGGACGATCTTGCCAGGATTGAACAGATGCCGCGGATCGAAGCGGTCCTTCACCAGCTCGAATGCATGCACCAGCTCGCGACCAAACATCGTCTCATGGAATTCGGAGCGCACGATACCGTCGCCATGCTCGCCGGAATGCGAGCCCTTGTACGCGCGCACTATGGCAAAGGCCTCTTCGGCGATGGCGCGCATGGCGCGCACATCTTTTTCAAGCCGCAGATTAAGCACCGGCCGCACATGCAGGCAGCCGACTGCGGCGTGCGCGTACCATGTGCCGCGCGTGCCGTTTTTCTCGAAGATCTCTGTCAGCCGCGCCGTATAGTCGGCAAGATGTTCGAGCGGTACGGCGCAATCCTCAACGAAGGAGATCGGTTTGCCCTCCTCCTTCATCGACATCATGATGTTGAGTCCGGCGGTGCGCACCTCGCCGATCGCGCTCTGCAATTTGGGATCGAGCACGTCGACAACACCGCCCCATTTGCCACCGGTTTTGTCCCATGACAGGCCGAGATCGCCGATCAGCGCCGCCAGCGCCTTGAGCCGGCGCGCGTTTTCGTCGCGGTCCTCTGCGAACTCGACAAACAGGATCGCCTCGGGATCGCCGCGCAAAAATGCATCGACAGTGGGCTTAAACATCGCGATCTCGCGCGCAAGCCCGAGCATGGTGCGGTCGATCAGTTCGACTGCGATCGGCTTTAGCGCGACGATGTGCTGCGCCGCAGCCATCGCTTCGTGAAAGCTGCCGAAATGGCAGGCGCCGACGGCGCGCGGTCCGAGCAGCGGCGACAGCTTCAATTCGACCCTGGTCGAAAAGGCGAGCGTGCCTTCGGAACCGACCAAAAGATGCGCGAGATTGACATCGTTGCGCCCGGGCACGAGCGCGTCGAGATTATAGCCGCCGACCCGGCGCTGCACTTTTGGAAATTGCCGTTCGATCTCGTTCGCGTCGCGGGCGGCAATGGCAACAAGATCGCGAACAAGCGCCGGCGGCACGTCGACGCCGGCCTCGCCCATTCGCCCGAAATGCGCGCGCGTGCCGTCGGCGAGAACGGCATCGATCGAGAGAACGTTTTCGCGGGTATTGCCGTAACGCAACGACCGCGCACCGCAGGAATTGTTGCCGACCATGCCGCCGATGGTGGCGCGCGAGGCGGTGGAAATGTCGACCGGAAACCACAGGCCGTGAGGCTTGAGTGCGCGATTGAGTTCGTCCAACACGATGCCCGGCTCGACCAGGCAGCGGCGGTCCGCGGCGTCGATTGCGATGATCCGGTTGAGATAGCGCGAGCAATCGAGGATCACTGAGCGGTTGACGGTCTGGCCGGCCTGCGAAGTGCCGCCGCCGCGAGGCGTCACTGGCACGCCTTCGGACCGGCAAACGGCGAGCGCCCGCTCGGCGTCGGCTGCCGATCGTGGAGTGACCACGCCAAGCGGCATGATTTGGTAGTGCGAGGCGTCGGTGGCGTAGCGCCCGCGCGTGTACGCGTCGAAGCGCACATCGCCCGTTTGCTCTGCCAGGAGGCGCCGTTCGAGCGTTTTTTCGAGCGCTGGCAACAGCGTCGCCGCCAAGGCTGTCTCCTTACTCTCTAGTTTGGGCGATTGCCCGCGCGCATCGACACGCCAGCCGTAACGAGGGATCGGGGCTTGACCCGAATGTCGCATTCGCTATTCAACGCCACAAGCCGCGAGCGCCTCGGACGCGCGCCAAGGCTCGTTTCATCCGGCTCTTTCCAACCGGCTTTGTCCAACTGTCCGCAGGAGTGCCGAAAATGCCGCAGAATTCGTCGCGCGCCGTCGGGCGTCACTTTTTGCAGATCCCCGGGCCGACGCCGCTCCCGGACCGCGTGCTGCGAGCGATGGATACTCCCATCATCGATCATCGCGGTCCCGAATTCGCCAAGCTTGCCAAACGATGCCTGGACGGGGTCAAGACCATTTTCAAGACCACGAGCCCAGTGATCATCTACACCGCGACCGGAACCGGGGCCTGGGAAGCGGCGCTGGTCAATACGCTATCCCCCGGCGATCGCGTGCTGATGGTCGAGACCGGCCAGTTTGCGACGCTGTGGAAAGTGATGGCCCAGAAACTCGGGCTGAAGCCCGAGTTCATTCCCGGCGACTGGCGCACCGGCGCCGACGCGGGCAAGGTCGAAGAGTATCTGCGCAAGGACAAGGCGCGCGAGATCAAAGCGGTTTGCGTATTGCACAACGAGACCGCGACCGGCTGTCTATCGCCGATCGAGCCAATCCGCAAAGCGATCGATGCCGCAGGCCATCCGGCGCTGCTGATGGTGGACACCATATCGTCGCTGGCCTCGACCGATTACCGGCACGATGAATGGGGCGTCGACGTCACGATCGGCGGCGCGCAGAAAGGCCTGATGCTGCCGCCCGGCATGTCGTTCAACGCGATCAGCGACAAGGCGCTCGCCGCGGCGAAGACGTCGAAATTGACGAAGTCGTTCTGGGCCTGGGACGAGATGCTGACCATGAACAAGATCGGCTTCTTTCCCTACACACCGGCGACGCAGATGCTGCAAGGCCTCGCGGTCTCGATCGAGATGCTGCACGAGGAAGGTCTCGACAACGTATTTGCGCGGCACGCGCGGCTTGCCGAAGCCACGCGCCGCGCGGTGCGCGCCTGGGGCCTCGAAATCCTCTGTCGCGATCCGAAATACTATTCGCCGACGGTCACCGCAGTGCTGCTGCCGGACGGCCACGACGCCGATGCCTTCCGCAACCTCGCGCTCGACATGTTCAACATTTCCTATGGCGCGAGCTTCGGCCCCTATGTGAAGAAATATTTCCGCATCGGCCATCTCGGCGACGTCAATGACGGCTGGCAGGTTGGCGCGCTGGCGGCGACCGAAATGGCGCTGGCGCTGGCGGGCATTCCGCACAAAAAGGGCGGCGTTCAAGCAGCGATGGATTACATCGTCTCGGCGCATTCGGCCCGCGCCCGCGCCGCCGCGGAGTGACCGGCGTTTACACTCCGAGTTTGTAAAGGTCCCGGTTCAGCAGCGGACCATTTCAAGCTGCGCTGCGCCCGGGAAAAGCGCTACGTCAACGGTACTGCGGCGACGTGATCTTTGAACGCCTTGCGCGCCGCGATCGCCGCATACCAGCGCTCAAAATGCGGCAGTGCCGGACGCTCCGGCACCAGCTGGCGATAGCGGTAGGCAATGATCCCGACCGGAATATCGCCGTATGAGAATTCGTCGCCGGCGAGGTAGGCGGTCTTCGCCAATTGCTGGTCCATGATCGTCATCGCCGCCGTCGTCTTGTTCTTCGAATCCTCGATGGCGGCATGATCGCGTTTTTCCGGCGGCGTGCGGACGAGGCCCCAGAAGCATCCGAAGATCGCCGGTCCGGCGACGCTGAGCTGCCAATCCATCCACTTATTGGCCAACGCCCGTTTGCGCAAATCGGTCGGCTCGAGCATGGGCTCCTTGTGCTTGGCGGCGAGATAGCGAACGATGGTGTTTGATTCCCACAACAGAAAGCCGTCCTCTTCCTCGAGCGTCGGCACGAGTCCGTTCGGGTTCATGGCGAGGTAAGCGGGCTCGCGGTTTTTACCGAACGGTCCACCAATATCGATGCGCTGATGCGGCAGGCCGATCTCGCCGATCGCCCACATGACCTTCTGCACGTTGGACGAGGTATTACGGCCCCAGACTTTGATCACGGTTTTTCTCCCATCTTAATTCGTCATTGCCGGACTTGATCCGGCAATTCGTGTGGCTAAGCCGCGATTTCGGCGATTCAGCATGGACCCGCTGGTTAAGTCCGCGGGTGACGACGGATTATCAATCGATCCGTCGCGCCTCCTCAGGCAGCATGATCGGAATGCCGTCGCGGATCGGATAAGCGAGTTTCGCCGCACGCGAGATTAATTCTTGTTTCTCGGCGTCATATTCGAGCGGCGTCTTGGTCAGGGGACAGACCAGGATTTCGAGCAATTTGGGATCGACACTCTCAGCCGGACGATCGGACATCATCAGCTCCAGTTCAATCACAGATCAAAGGACTACTACTGCAACGGTGTTTCGCCCGGCGTCTTGCTCTTGGCAAGCTCGATCTCGGTGACCGCAACCAGGATTTCCGCGCGGGTCTTTAGGTCAGGCGCTTCGAGCATGGCCTGCTTTTCGGCGACGTCATACGGCGACATCATCGCGAGCGCGTTGACCAAAGCTTCATTGGGCGCATTTTCGATGCCTTCCCAGTCAGCCTTGAGATCGTTGGCTTTGAGGAATTCGGTCAACGCGCGTAACAGCGCCTTGCGATCGACTTGTTCCTCGCCCTTGCGGGCAACGAAATCGTCGACGAACGGCTGATAGCTGACGCGGCACTGCCGATAGAGCGTGCTAACTGGCAGTTCTTCCTCGATGCGAAAGCGGGCAACGCCGGTGAGCTGGATCAGATAGCGGCCGTCGCCACTCTCGGCGAATTGGGTGATGCGGCCGACGCAGCCGATCCTGAACAGATTCGGCTTGTTCGCATCGGCGCCGGGATGCGCCGGATCGGGCTGGATCATGCCGATGATGCGATGCGATGAACGCAACGTGTCTTCGATCATCGCCAAATAGCGCGGCTCAAAAATGTTCAGGGGCATCTGCCCCCTCGGCAGCAGCAGCGCCCCGGGCAGCGGAAATACCGCAATCACATCGGGCAGCGCGTCCGGCCCTTTGTAGGTCGTGTTCATCGGCATGTCGCACTCCGCCCTGCGACGGCACCGAAACTCACGGCATCGACAATACGGCTTGCAGTATCGTCGTCTCTGCAGACCGGCGCAAATCCTTAAGCGAACAGAACCGAGGAGAGCCTTTTGCGGCCCTCGATCGTCGCTTCATCGGTCGGACCCCAGGCGTCGAAAAATTGCACAAGCTGCTTGCGCGCGCCGTCATCGTTCCATTTGCGGTCGCGTTTAACGATCGCCAGCAGATGTTCGAGCGCGTCGAGCCGGCGGTCCTTGCCGTTGAGCGCAAGCGCAAGGTCGAAGCGCGCCTGATGGTCGAGCGGATTGGCGGCGACCTTCTGTTCAAGCTCGGCAATAGGCCCCACGGTTTTGGCCTGCTCGGCGAGTTCGAGCGCAGCGCGCGCTGCCGCCACGGCGGCGTCGTTTAGCTTTCCGGCCGGAATCATCGCGAGCGTTTGCCGCGCGCGGTCAAGCGCGCCGGTCTGCACGTAGCAGCGCACCAAGCCCGCCAGCGCCGGTACGTTGGAACTGTCTTCGGCCAGGATTTGCGCATAGAGCTCCGCTGCGCCGGCGGCGTCGCCTGCGGCGAGCGCCGCGTCGGCGGTATTGAGCAAATCTTTAGCTTCACCACCGATGCGGTCTTTGGTCAGCCGCTCCAGAAAGGCCACCACCTGGTTCTCGGGCAACGCACCCATGAAGCCGTCAACCGGCTGGCCGTTGACGAAAGCGATCACCGCCGGGATCGATTGAATGCCCATCTGGGCCGGTATCG
>JBKPIZ010000352.1:0-4226 GCA_046730495.1 Pseudomonadota bacterium | reverse complement strand
CGACAACATCGGCGACGTGCTGAAAAAGCTCGAGGCCATGGGCCAGCTCGACAATACCATCGTCGTCTTCACCACTGACAATGGTGCCGAAGCGATCTCCTTCCCCGACGGCGGCGTCACGCCGTTCAAAGGCCAGAAGGGCGAGGCCTGGGAAGGCGGCTACCGCGCCCCAATGGTCGTCCGCTGGCCGGGACACATCAAGCCGGGCACGGTGAAAAACCAGCTGTTCGCTGCGCTCGACTGGTTGCCCACTCTCGTGGACATCGCCGGCGGACCGAAGGGCGACGGGCTGAAGCAGCAGCTCGAGGCCGGACAGTATCCTAACATCGTCAAGACCACGCTCGACGGCTTCGACCAACGGACCTATCTCGAAGGCTCCTCGGAAAAGTCTGCGCGCGATTTCTTCTTCTACTACTCGGGCGCGACGCCATCGGCCGTGCGCTACAAGAACTGGAAGATGTACTACACCATGTCACAGCCCGGGCCAGCCGGCTGGATCATGCCGCTGATTCCGTTCCACTTCACGTTGGTGCAGAACATCAAACGCGACCCATTCGAGCAAGCGGTTGGTGTCGACCAGAAGACGGCCATGGCTCTCGGCGGTGCGCTGGGCGGTCCGGTCACCGCCTTCCAATACGACTGGAATATGCTGCCGATCGGTCAACAACTGTGGCTCAAACACCTGGAAACGTTCGAGAAGTTCCCACCGCTCCAGGCGCCCGAGAGCTACAACCTCAGCGGTATCTTGGCCGAGGTCAAAAAGGCGGCCCAGCAGCACCCGAGCGATTAGCGCGTTCGTTCTTTTTGCGCCGCGCTGTTTCTCTCTGCGGGAGAGGACAGCGCGGCCTCTTTTGTTTCCTCGCCTCTTAGACGCTTCTCCGTCAGGTCCTCGCGGCGCTCAGAGCGAACGGTCCACGCGGGGTTTGCCGCACGAACATGTGGGCAACGTAGTTTTCCCTGTGGACGTGCGCCGTTTGCGCAATGTGTTTGCTCCGCGACTCGGTGACAATTGGCACGGTGCGTGCATGCCGTTTCTGAGGGTCTATCGGGGTGGGGGCAGACAATGCAGCCAGGTGCAATTTGGATCATTTACACGTTGATGTTCGGCTATCCGGTACCGACACATGACGAGCACGAATTCACCAACCGGGCCGCGTGCGAGATTCATAAGCATTCGTACAGCGAACAAATTGTCGAAGCTTTCAAGCTCGTGTGCTCGACAAAATAAGCGGCACAGTCTTGCAAGATGGTGCGGCGCCTAAAGCGCCGCTCGCTTAACATTGGTAGAGCGGCGGGCATCGCATCGCGCTTGGTTTATTTCCGATAATTGCCGCAAGCGGACTTCCGCGCTTTCGGTCTGGCTTAAGACCTGAGCTAATCAAGATTTTGACGTTGAGCCGCTGCGGAACGGCCCGAGCCTATTCGGCTGCCTAAGAAAGCGACACGTCTTTGACGTGCCGGTTTCTGCCTGCTCGCGATTTCGGAACCGGATTCTTGATCTGAATCAAATTCAACATTGCCACGAACCATCTAACGTATCTCCCAAGGTCTCTAACGTAACTGTCGTCTCACAATGCACGCGCCGCGGGCGCAGGCGGTGAGCATTCGGCGCACCTGTGTCCTGCACGGCGTCATCAGAGACAGGAGAGTGTCATGAACGCCAATCGCTGGATCATCAGCGTGTCTGTCTTGGCCCTAGGCGTGCTGTCGGGTTGGGAGTCCGCGCCAGCGCAACAAGTAACCGGCACACCGGGTTCGCCAAGTTCGACGACGACCATCGAGGGCAGCCAGCTACCGCCGCCGCCACAACCGTTCAACGGCAAGATTGAGCGCAACGCCGCACAGTCGACGCCGTACTGGCCGATGCGCGTCGTGCCGCCACAAGGCGCACCGAACATCCTCTTGATCATGACCGACGATACCGGCTTCGGCGTCACCAGCACGTTCGGCGGTGTCGTCCCGACGCCGACGCTCGATCGCATTGCCGCCAACGGCCTGCGCTATACAAATTTCAATTCGACGGCGCTTTGCTCGCCGACGCGCGCCGCCATCATCACTGGCCGCAACCATCACTCGATGGGTTTTGGCGTCGTCGCTGAGCAGTCGACCGGCTATCCCGGCTACAACAGCATTATGACGCGGGATAAAGCGACGATCGGCAAGATTTTGAAGGACAACGGATACAGAACGTCCTGGTTTGGTAAGGAGCACAACACGCCGGAATTCCAGGCGAGCCAAGCTGGTCCGTTCGATCAATGGCCGATCGGAATGGGCTTCGATTATTTCTATGGTTTTGTCGGTGGCGACGCCAATCAATGGGCGCCGAATCTGTTCCGCAACACCACGGCGATTTACCCGTATTACGGCCACCCAGGTTGGAATCTGATCACGGCAATGGCCGACGATGCGATCGAATATTTGAGACGCATCACCGCGATTAATTCCGATCAGCCGTTCTTCGTCTACTACGTCCCCGGCGCGGTCCACGCGCCGCACAATCCGACGCCGGAGTGGATCAAGAAGATCAGCGACATGCACTTGTTCGACCAAGGCTGGAACAAGCTGCGCGACACGATCTTCGCCAACCAAAAGCGATTGGGTGTGATCCCGCAGGACGCCAAGCTGACGCCGTGGCCGGACGACTTGCTCAAGCGCTGGGATCAGCTCTCCGACGACGAAAAGAAGATGCTCATCCGCCAGGCCGATGTGTTCGCCGCCTATTTTGCCTACACCGATCATGAAATCGGTCGCGTCATCGGCGAAATCGACAGGATGGGCAAACTCGACAATACGCTGATCATCTACATCGCCGGTGACAACGGCAACAGCGCCGAAGGTTCCCTGACCGGAACGCCGAATGAAGTTGCTTCGCTCCAAGGCATCGACGTCCCGGTCGAGGCTCAGCTGAAATATTTTTACGACGTCTGGGGTTCAGACCGGACCTATCCGCACATGGCGGTGGCCTGGACCTGGGCGTTCGATACGCCGTTCTCCTGGACCAAGCAGATCGCGTCGCATTTCGGCGGCGTGCGCCAGGGCATGGCGGTCTCCTGGCCCGCGGCGATCAAAGACAAAGGTGGCATCCGCAACCAGTTCACTCACGTCATCGACATCGTGCCGACGATCCTCGAAGCAACGAAGATCAAGGCGCCGGAGGTCGTCGATGGCATCAAACAAAGCCCGATCGAAGGCACAAGCTTCATGTACACCTTCGACGCCAACAACGCGAACGCGCCGTCACGGCACACGACGCAGTATTTCGAGATGATGGGCGACCATGCGATCTACAGCAACGGCTGGATCGCGAGCACGAAAGTGATGCGGCCGCCATGGGTCGTCGCCAGCGCGGTAAGTCAGGACCCGGCCAGTTTCCCCTATGAGCTCTATGATCTGACCAAGGATTGGACCCAGTTTGACAACGTTGCGGACAAGTATCCGGACAAAGTCAAGGAGATGGACAAACTGTTCTGGGCCGAGGCGGCGAAATATCAGGTCGAGCCGCTCGATGCCACTGTTGCCACTCGAATTGTGGCGCCGCGCCCCAGCCTCTCCGCCGGTCGCACCCAGTTCGCCTGGTCGGGCGAGATCACCGGCACGCCGAACGGCGATGCGCCGAGTATCCTCGACGCCTCTTTCAACTACAAAGCCGATGTCGACATCCCGCAAGGCGGCGCTGAGGGCATGATCGTCACTCAGGGCGGCCGGTTCGGCGGCTATGGGTTCTACGTGCTGAAGGGCAAGCCCGTCTTCCTGTACAACTTTGTCGACCTGCAGCGCACGCGCTGGGAGGCGCCGGATGCGCTGTCGCCGGGCAAGCACGCGCTCGAGTTCGATTTCAAATATGACGGTCTCGGCTTTGGCACGCTTGCCTTCAACAGCGTGAGCGGTATCGGCCGCGGCGGCACCGGCGTGCTCAAGGTCGATGGCAAAGAGGTGGCGCGCCAAACCACGGAGCATACCATCCCGCTCATCATGCAATGGGACGAGAACTTCGACATCGGCGCCGACACCGGCACCGCGGTGTCCGACGATTATCAGGTGCCGTTCAAGTTCACCGGCACGCTTGAGAAGCTAACGCTGACCATCGATCGACCACAGCTCTCACAGGCAGACATCGAAAAGCTTAAAGCGGCGACGCGCAACAATCGGGCCGCCGAGTAGTCAGCCGCCACGAATAGTCCTCGCCTCGGATTTTGTGTGTCGTCAGACCAGGAGTGAGAAATGTC
>JBKPIZ010000351.1:0-5345 GCA_046730495.1 Pseudomonadota bacterium | reverse complement strand
TTTGGCGGCGTTGTCCATAGCAATCGCTCGGCGCACCGGCTCGGCGATTGCGACCTCATCCATGAACGCGCCGGCCTCTTGCGCCGACTCGAATGGATAATCGGCGGCGAACATCACGCGCTCGTGGCCGAGCGCGGCGATGGTGCAATTGAGCGATTCGGCCGAACACATGCCGGATGTCGTGACGATGAAATTGTCCTTGAAATATTGCGATGGCGGCTTGCCGAGCTTGATTGCATAGAAATTCGGTCCGGCGCGGCTGTCGAAGCGCCACAGCAAAAACGCCAGCGTCTCGCCGAGATGGCCCAGTCCAACGCGGGCACGCGGGAAGCGGTCGAACAGCCCGCCGAAAATCAGCCGCAACGCATGCGATCCGGTTTCGAAGGTCCATTCCCAGGTCGCGCGCCGCAATCCCTTATAGCCGTCCAGAACCGGCGCCGGGCTGATCGGATCGACAGGATGCAGGTAAATGAGTGCGCCCAGAGCCTCAGCGCACTCCCAGAACGGATGGAGCGCAGGGTGATCGAGATATTGTCCGTTGGTATGGCCATTGATCATCGCACCGCAGAATTTGAGCTCATGCATGCAGCGCTCGAGCTCGGCGGCGGCGGCGCGTGGATCCTGCAGGGCGAGGTGGGCAAATCCGGAATACCGATCGGGCCGGCGCTCGATTTGCCGCGCCAGAAAATCGTTGGCCGCGCGCGCGCGGCGAATGGCGGTCGCGGTATCGCGCTCGGCTTGCACGCCGGGACCTGCGAGCCCAATCACCGCGCGGGCAATGCCGGCCTCATCCATGGCGGCGAGTCGCAGTTCGCCAAAATCGGTCAGCCGCGTCAGCGCCTTATCCCGGCGCTCGGCTGGCAGGTCGATGACGGTCGGATTCCAATATTCGATGAAATCGGGACAGAGGAAATGCTCCTCAAGCGCGATCTTTTTGACCATGTGTTTTCCTCGGGTGCATCGCGTCTAGCACGCGAGCTTCCGCTCTCTGTACCTCATAATGGATATTCGGTACAAACGGCGGTTCTTGAATGGCGCAAACAAAATAAGCGGAGGAGCTCCGTGACGAAGACAATTCGCGGGGTCACGTTCGAAGAAAACGAAAACAACGCGATGGGCCTAGAATTTTACAACCTGTCGCATCGTTTCGGCTATCAGTCGCCGAATTGGCCATATTTCGAAGACGTTAAAATCGAGCGTATCCATTACATGGCGAAATCGGGCGTGCTGTCGCAGCGCATCACGACGTCGATGCACAATACGACTCATATCGACGCGCCTGCACACGTGGTTCAAGGGACACCTTTCATCGACGAGGTGCCGCTGCCGCATTTTTTCGGTTCCGGCATTATCATTTCGCTGCCGAAGAAAAAATGGGAGCAGATCACCTATGACGATCTGGAAAAGGCGGCAGGCAAGCACGTGCGCCCGCGCGACGTGGTGATCGTCAATACCGGCTGGCACAAGAAGTATGAGGACAGCGAGGATTACTTCTGTTATGCGCCCGGCTTTGTACCCTCAGCCGGCAAATGGTTCGTCGAAAAGCAGGTCAAAGTCGTCGGTCATGATACGCAAGCCAACGATCATCCGCTGGCCACCGCGATTGGGCCCCAGCGCAACGGACCGCTGCATCCGCATTTGGCGGCAGAATACAAGGAATGGTCCGGCGGACGCGATTGGAAGCAGGATTTTCCCGAATGGGAGCCGGTGCACCGGATCCTTTTCAAGAACGGCATCCTCGGGATTGAGAATGTCGGCGGCGACCTCGACAAGGTCACCGGCCGCCGTTGCACCTTTGCGTTTTTTCCCTGGAATTGGGATCGCGGCGACGGCTGCATCATCCGGCTGGTCGCCATTGTCGATCCGAAAGGCGCTTACCGGATCGAAAAGGGGGAGAGATTCGCATGATTGTGCGCAAGCTTTCCGAGGCTAAGCCCTACGAAGTCCCGAACCACCGTGATTACAAATCGCTGCGCGTGTTCGGCGCCGAAATGGGCGGTTCGCAAAGCCTGATCTTCGGGATTTCCCATTTCCTGCCCGGTGGCGGCGCCGGTCCCGATGCCTCGCCGCCTGAGAAGATTTATTACGTACTGGCCGGCGAACTCACAGTCATTGCCGGCGGCAAGGAGACGGTCGTGAGGACGGGTGACAGCTGCTATATCGGTCCCAACGAAGCTCGCGAGATCGTCAATCGCGGCAACGAAGTTTGCACGATCGCGGTCGCCGTCGCCCCGGTGAAATGAACCTTGCCGTCACTCTGAGGCGCCCGCGAAGCGAGCCTTGACACGCATCGTGCCTTCATCCTTCGAGGGCCGCTTCGCGGCCACCCTCAGGACGACGGCGAATCAAATGAGTGAATCATGCCCGAAGATTTTTTGAAAAACCCGCTGTCGCTGTTCGATGTCAAAGGCAAGACCGCGATCGTTACTGGCGCGACCGGCGCGTTCGGTGCGCTGGCCGCGCAAGTGCTGGCCGGCGCCGGTTGTAATGTTGTCATTGCGGCCGGCAGCGCTGAAGCACTCAAGAAGATTGGCGGGGAATGCGAAAAGCTCGGCGCCAAAGTCGAAAGCGTCAACTTGCGTCCGAGCTCGGCTGCGCATTGCGACAAGATCGTTGCTGCCGCAGTGCAGCGCTTCGGCGGTGTCGACATCCTGGTTCTCGCCTCCGGCATCAACAAAGTGGCGAAAATTGTCGACCAGGCACCTGATGCTTTTGTCGAAGTCATTGACGTTAACGTGATGCAAAGTTGGTTGATGGCGCGCGCTGCCGGAAAACAGATGCTGGCGCAAGGGCGCGGCGGCAAAGTGATATTCATGTCATCGGCCCGCGGGCTGTTGGGTCATCCCGCGGGCTACACCGCTTACTGCGCATCGAAATCCGCCGTTGACGGTATCACCAAGGCGCTTGGCTGCGAGTGGGGCGCGACAGGAATCACCGTGAACGCCATCGCGCCGACCGTTTTTCGCTCCCCGCTGACCGCCTGGATGTATGAGGACAACGAAAACGCCACCGCAGTACGCAAGGGCTTCATTACCCGCGTGCCCAAGGGCCGGCTTGGCGAGCCGTCCGATCTGGCGGGGCCGCTGCTTTTCCTCGCTTCCAAAGCGTCGGATTTCTATACCGGCCACATCCTTTATGCCGACGGGGGCTACACCGCCGGATAGTCGCATGCCGCACCATTGTCTATGGCGGTGATCCGAGTTCGAGAGTTGCACATGAGCAAAGCAAAGATCGCGGTCGTTGGCGCCGGACTGATGGGGCACGGCATCGCGCAAGTGTTCGCCCTTGCCGGTCACGAAGTGACCGTCAGCGACACGATAATGAAGAACCTAGACACGCTGGAATCGCGCATTGCCGCCAACCTGCGCGACCTTGGCGAGGATGACAGCGCGGTGGCTCGGGTGCGGCCTTGCGTCGATCTCGGTGAAGCGGTTCGCGGCGTCGATTACGTGGTCGAGGCGGTGTACGAAGACCTGACGCTCAAGCAAAAATTGTTCGCCGAAATCGAAACTCATGTCCGCCCCGACACGATCCTCACCAGCAACACCTCGGTCATTCCGATCACCTCGATCATGAGCGGCCTCAAGCGCCGCGAGCGCGCGCTCGGCACGCATTGGTGGAATCCGCCGTTCCTGGTTCCGCTCGTGGAAGTGATCGAGACGCAGTGGACGTCCCCCGACGCAGTCGCCCGGACCATGGATTTGCACCGCGCCGCAGGGAAACAGCCAGCGCACGTGAAAAAGGACGTGCCCGGGTTCATCGGCAATCGCTTGCAGCATGCGTTGTGGCGCGAGGCTGTCGCGCTGGTCGAGCATGGCATTTGCGATGCCCAAACCGTGGACGCCGTCATCAAAGCCTCATTCGGCCGCCGGCTCGCGGTGCTCGGCCCGCTGGAAAATGCCGATTTGGTCGGAACCGATCTGGCGCTCGCGGTCCACAATGTGGTGTTGCCGGCGATTGATAGTCGGCCCGGCCCGTCACCCTATCTGCAAAAGCTTGTCGCCGACGGCAAGCTTGGGTTCAAATCGGGCGAAGGCTTCCGCAAGTGGAGCCAGGAAGAACAAGCCACGCTACGCGCCAGGCTCGTGGCTCATCTGAAAGCATCGCGCGATCAGGAGAATGTAAAATGACTGGCGAGACAAAAGATCCTCGGTGCTTCACCGCGATCGATCGGCGCGCTGTCGTGGCGCGTGGTCTCGGCATGCTGGCGGCGCCGGCGGTATTGCGTGCAATCCCGGCCGAGGCGCAGTCGAAAATCGTCAAGATCGGCCACGTTAGTCCGCGCACCGGTCCGCTAGCCGGGTTCGGCGAAGCCGACGGCTTCATCCTTGACCAGGTCAGGAGTATTTTGGCGAAGGGGCTCGAGAGCGGCGGCAAGACCTATCAGGTCGAAATCGTCAGCAAGGACAGCCAGTCGAGCGGCACGCGGGCCTCGGAGGTCGCGTCCGAACTGATCCTGCGTGACAAAGTCGATCTCATCGTGGCTTCCGCGACGCCGGACACGACCAATCCGGTTGCCGATCAGGCCGAGGTCAACGAGGTGCCGTGCATCACCACGAATTGCCCGTGGCAGCCGTATTTCTTCGGCCGCAACGGCGATCCGAAGAAAGGCTTCACCTGGACCTATCATTTCTTCTGGGGCCTCGAAGATGTCATTGCCGCGTTCCTGGCGCTGTGGGAAGGCCAGCCGACAAACAAGATAGTCGGTGGATTATTTCCGAACGATGCCGATGGCAATGCCTGGGGCGATCCGCAGCGCGGTTTGCCGCCGGCACTGGCGCAGGCCGGTTACCGGCTCATCGATCCCGGCCGCTATCAGGTGATGAATAATGACTTCACTTCCCAGATCACACGGTTCAAAGAAGCCGGCGCCGAGATTGTCACGGGTAATATGATCCCGCCCGACTTCGCGACTTTCTGGTCGCAGGCCGCGCAGCAGAATTTCCATCCAAAAATCGTCACTATCGGCAAGGCCTTGTTATTCCCGTCGGTGGTGAATTCGTTGGGGCCGCGCGGCAACGGCTTGACCAGTGAAATCTGGTGGACGCCGAACTATCCGTTCCGGTCAGGCTTGACCGGGCAAAGCGCCCAGCAACTCACCGATGCCTATACCAGCGTCACCAGGCGGCCGTGGTCGCAGCCGATCGGTTATCAGCACGCGCTGTTCGAAGTCGCAATCGACGTGCTCAAGCGTGCAAAAAGCATCGAGCCAAAATCGATCCTCGATGCGATCACTGACGCAGTCAGGCGTGAATTGGTCAACAAAGGCGTCGCCGGTCAGAATCAGCGTCGCGGCACAGAACGGCAAATTCAGTTGCGCCGCCGTCAGTCCCTCAGGCCGATAC
>JBKPIZ010000350.1:0-6492 GCA_046730495.1 Pseudomonadota bacterium | reverse complement strand
TGGAACACTTCATCGCGTTCGAACATAACGGCCTCCTGGACCGCGACTATAGCAGAGGCGTAGCGAAGACCAGTTTTCATGTCGTCTATCGTCGCCATCGGGCACGGCCGTTCGTAGAACGGCGTCGTTTCACTCGCCTATTCCGCTGGTCCACGCTGGCTTTTCCGCGGCATGGATTGCCGGATCAAGTCCGGCAATGACGATCTTCTCAACCCCCGCCCCCGAGTGATATTCCAGTTCCAATCACGGAGACTTGGGCTGAGGCCGTAAGGTGACCCGCAGCAAAAAACCCGTTGTCGGCGTGATCGGCAGCTTGCATCTGATGGAGGGCAAGTTCCCGGCGCAGCGCGTCGGCGAGCGCAATCTGCGCGCGGTCGCGGAGGCCGCCGGCGCCCTGCCGCTAGTCTTCGCCGGCTCGCCGGAGATCACCGACATCGGCGCGCTCCTCGATACCGTCGACGGCATCCTGCTCACCGGCGCGCGCGCCAATGTGCATCCAAGCCTGTTTGGGCACGACGCCCACCCGAGCAGCGAGCCTTACGATCATGCGCGCGATGCTATGGCGCTCGCTTTGGTCGAGGCCTGTGTCGCCCGCGGCGTGCCGCTGTTCGGCATCTGCCGCGGTTTTCAGGAAATGAACGTCGCCTATGGCGGCTCGCTGCATCCGGAAATCCGCGACCTGCCCGGGCGCATCAATCACCGCGCGCCGCGATTGCCGAACGGCGAATTCCATCCCGATGTGCAAGTGGTTTTTGCCGACCGCCATGACGTGCGCCTCACCCCCGGCGGCGTATTTGCGAAATTACTCGGCGCCGAATGCATTCGGGTCAATTCGCTGCACGGCCAGGGCATCCTCGAGCCCGGCAAGCGCATCGTGGTCGAAGGCGTGGCCGACGACGGCACCATCGAGGCCATCCGCGTCGGTGAAGCGCCGGGCTTTGCGCTCGGCGTGCAGTGGCATGCCGAATACGACGCGCAGCACAACCCGGTGAATCGCAAATTGTTTGAAGCCTTCGGCGCGGCGCTGGCGGAGCGTCAGCAGGGGCGCTAACTCCGATCCTCAGCGGGCATGAAGTTCCTTTCTCCGTCACCACCGGGCACAGCCGTTCGCAGAACGGCGTCGTTTCACTCGCCTATGCCGGTGGTCCATCTGCAGCCCCAAGCGCCCCGACGCCCGGCGCGCCCGGCAATTTGTCGGACGGATCGCCGCGCAGCGCGATGAAGTCCGGCACCTGCTTCGGCTCGACGCCGTAACGTTCGCGCACCTGTTCCGGCCCGATCCGCGCCATTTCGCCGGCGCGCACCGGATAAAGGATTATCGTGCGCGGCGAGGCGAGCTGAAAAGTGTCGCGATCGCCGCTCGCCACCAGCACCGTGCCGCCCCGCCGCTCTTCGGCGCTCGCGGCGGCGGCAAGAAAATCGTCAGCCTCATAGCCGGCGCGCTTGGCATTGGCAAAACCGCAGGCGGCGACGAATTTGGGAATGAGCGCCAGCTGCTCGACCAAATCGTCGTCGAATTCGCGGGCGCTTTGATAAGCGGCAAACGCGTCGTGCCGGTAAGTGGCCGCTTCCAGCGTATCCCACCCGACCAGAACGGCACGCGGCTGCTCGGTGCGGTAAAGCTGCAACAAGCGATTGGCAAAGCCGAGAATGGCGCCGGCCGGCCGCCCACGATCGCGCCGGATATTTTTCGGCAGAGCATGATAAGCCCGATGCGCAAATGAATCGCCGTCGATGACCAATAATGGCCGGCGCGATGCGCTCGGTGCTGACTGCTTCGCTTGCGGTTGTTTACGTCGTAGCTCGATCATTTTAGCTTTCATCTCCCTCTCCCCAATGGGGAGAGGGTTTGGGTGAGGGGGTACCGAGATAGAAATTCAAGTTCCGATCCCCCTCACCCGCTCGCTGCGCTCGCGACCTCACCACATCGGGGCGAG
Source organism: Pseudomonadota bacterium (assembly GCA_046730495.1). GTDB lineage: Bacteria > Pseudomonadota > Alphaproteobacteria > Rhizobiales > Xanthobacteraceae > BOG-931. Next base: position 4,555 of record JBKPIZ010000350.1, on the reverse strand, counting down.
GTGAAATTGTTTGCGCCCAAATTATCAAAGCTTGATCATCGGCCGCTTGCCCTTGGCGGTCCTCTCGCTCGGGACCTTGACCAGCGCCTCGCCGTCGAGCACCACCTCGCCGTCGACGGCGCAAATGCACGACAGGCAAGCGCGCGATTTTTCCGGGATGAGCTCGCGCACAGTGACTGTAACCACGACGGTGTCGCCGATCTTCACCGGCGCGCGGAAATTCAGCGTCTGCGAAATATAGATCGCGCCGGGTCCCGGCAACCGCGTTCCGAGCACCGCGGAAATCAGGCTTGCCGTATAAAGCCCATGCGCGATGCGCTTGCCGAACGGCGTGCGCGCTGCGAAATGTTCGGAAAGATGGATGGGATTGCGATCTCCGGTCAGCTGCGCAAAGCCGACCACGTCCGAGGATGACACGGTTTTTTCCAGCGTCTCGGTCATGCCGACCGACAGATCCTCGAAAAATAGCGTGCGCAGCGGCGGCAGGTTCATGCGGAAACGGTAGTTGTGGGGAACTATTGCTGCTTGGGCGCAGCGCCTCCCTTAGAGGCCGGACCGCGCGGATCGTCCCGATTAGCCATGCACTTCTTGAGGAATGCGTTGCGCGCCGCGCCTTGCAGTCTCTGATCGTCCGCGCCGAATTTGCAGGTTGCCATTTTTTGCTTCGCATCAACCGCAAAACACGGCCCCGCTGGCACCAATACGATCAAAGCGGCCGCCAAAAGCGCGTAACGAGACATGTTTTAACCCCCGGGGCTATTGCATCGCCATGATAGCACAACAGGCCAATCGCTTAGCACGATCCCGCGAACTGGCGCTATAAACCCGAATGGCTTCGCCCGACAGCACCCGCGCATTCCTCGACCGGATCGTTCCCGGACTCACCGGCACGGCTGAAATCGTGGTCGGCCCGGAACATACCGCCCCCTTCGTCGGCTCAGGCCGGATCGCGGTCCTGGCGACGCCGGTGATGATCAATCTCATCGAAGCGGCGGCGCTCGCCGCGGTCGAGCATCTGCTTCCGAGCGGACACCAGAGCTTGGGCACTCAGCTCGACGTGAGCCATACCGCGGCGACGCCGGTAGGACTGCGGGTAACCGCAACCGCGGAAGTCTCGCAGGTTCAAGGCCGCACCATCACTTTCCGCGTAGCGGCGCGCGACGAGTTCGAGCCGATCGGCGGCGGGACCCATAAGCGTGTCGTCGTCAGCGTTTCGCGCTTCGACGAACGCGTGCAGCGCAAGCTGGCGCAGAAAAATAGCAGCAAGCGATAGGGCGCGCCGTCAGGGTGCGGCCGGATAAAGCGACGGCGCCGACCTTACGCCCGCGAGCGGCCGACGGCCCATCCGATGATAAAGAGAACTACCGCCGCGATTGCGGCGGCAAGCGCATGGGTCGAGTGGATACGCGCGGAGCCGGCCGCATAGCCCGGCATGAATGTCGGCAGCGACCCGGCTTGCGTGGTGATGTAGATAATGGCGGCGATTGCGCAGATGATCGCCAGCAAATAAACGACCAGTCTCATTCCAGTCCCCCCTCTGGCGCCCGAAAGCGCCGTTGTTGCCGCCGCATTAAGCCGCGGCGGCTGAATCTGTAGCGGCTTGCGCCGGCTCGGCATGTGCTGCTTCGCCGCTCGCGAGCGCGGCAAGAATACGCGCCACCAAGGCGCGGGCGGAATCGGCGCTCAGTTCGACCGCCACGCGGTCGCGTCCGCCCTCCCCTTCGTTGGTGAAATCGATGGCGAGAACGTGGTCAAGCGTCGAATAGTACGGATGATCGAAATAGACATTGGCGGTGTCATCCACCCTTTACGGCCTTTAGCGCTGCCGACGAGAGCGGTCTTTTCCACGATATAGCTGCACATGACGATAACCCTCGTCTGTTGTCTGCTCGCTTACTCGGCGGCGATGCTCGTCGCCGAGCTGGCCAGATAGCGCGCGAAAAAAGCAAAAACCTTTTTCCACCCATCCAACGCCTGTTCCGGACGATAGGCGTCGCGCCATGTGTTAAAGAAGGCGTGCCCGGCGCCGTTGTAGCGATGGAATTCGTAATTTTTGCCAAGACGTTTGAGCACGGCCTCGGTCCGGTTCACCTGATCGGCGGTCGGATTGGCGTCGTCATTGCCGAAAATGCCCAACAGCGGACAATTCAGCTTTTCGGTCAGGTCGATCGGCGCGACCGGCCGCTTGTCGTTGAGATCCTTCGGATTGTCGACAATGACATTGCCGCCCCAGCAATCGACCGCGGCGTCGATACCGGAAAGCGTGCATGCCGCGAGATAGCAATGGCGACCTCCGGAGCAGAAGCCGATCATTCCGATTTTTCCCGTAGCATTGGGCTGCGCGCGCAGATACGCCATTGCACCGGCGACATCGCCCACGACTTGCGCATCTGCGACGCCGCCGGCCGCGCGAACGCGCGCGCCGAGATCGTCCGGGCTCTCCGATCCTTCGCGAAAATAAAAATGCGGCGATATCGCCGCATAGCCATGATGGGCCAGTTTACGCACGACCTCCATGATCCATTCATCCCATCCGGGAAGGTGATGAATCACGACGATGCCGGGATACTTCCCCGCGGCGAACGGCCTGGCGTAATAGGCCTCGCCCTGATCGCCGTTGTGGCCGCGAAATTTCACCGTTTCCGCTTGCAAAGCGCGATAGTGACTCATACGCGCACTCCATTCGACGAGAATAGAACGTTACCTGGCGAACTGGCGGAGCCCTATTGCGGGCAGCGATACAGCACCGCCTTGTAGGTCATGTCGCGATCGATGAATTCTATCGTATTGTTCGGCCTCGGGGTGAACGTAATATCGCCGATCAGCGGCCCGCCAGCGAATTTGCATTCGACATGCGCCGAGATGCTCGGGCCGTTCGATTTCTTGTCCAAGATGGTGCAGACACCAACATTGGATATGATCTCCTGGGGTGAGATCGTGACCTTGGCGGTAGCTTGATCGCTGCCGTCGCCTTTGCAGGCGACGTTTTGAGTATAGTTGCCGACGAGCGGAAAATCGTCGGCTAAAGCCGCGCCGAAAAGCATTCCCCCCACCGCAACGCTGACGGATCCGACGATCAGACGAGCAGAATTTCGCACGCGCTTGCCCCGGCTATTAATCCACGCCGTCGATGCGGCGGGTGCTGGCGACGCCCCGGAGAGGTTTTAGCGAAAGTCTCGGGATCGGCCAATCCGGCAAGCGGCTTGGGAAAGAAAAAGGCGGCACCGCAAGGCGCCGCCTTGATCGCGATAGTCGGAATCATGCGCTAGTGCGCGGTGAGACCGGACGAATCTTCCTCCACGACGGACGGTTCGGGAACATCGACCGGCTTCGTTTCCTCCCAGACGATCGGTTCCGGCTTGCGCACCAGTGCGCGCGCCAGAGCTTCATCCATCCGGGACACCGGCACGATGTCGAGGCCGCTCTTGATGCTCTCGTTGATCTCGACCAAGTCCTTTGCGTTCTCTTCCGGGATCAGCACGGTCTTGATGCCGCCGCGATGGGCCGCAAGCAGCTTCTCCTTCAAGCCGCCAATCGGCAGCACGCGGCCGCGCAAGGTAATCTCGCCGGTCATTGCCACATCGCGGTGCACCGGGATGCCGGTCATCACCGAGACGATCGCCGTCACCATGGCGACGCCTGCGGAAGGCCCGTCTTTGGGCGTTGCGCCTTCCGGCACGTGGACGTGGATGTCGCGCTTGTCGAACGACGGCGGCTCGATGCCGAAGGCCACCGCCCGCATGCGGACGTAAGATGCCGCCGCGGAAATCGACTCCTTCATGACATCGCGCAGATTGCCGGTCACGGTCATCTTGCCCTTGCCGGGCATCATGGCCGCTTCGATCGTGAGCAGTTCGCCGCCGACATCGGTCCAGGCCAAGCCGGTGACCACACCAACCTGGTCCTCGTCCTCGACTTCGCCGAAGCGGAATTTCGGCACGCCGAGATATTCGCCGAGCACTTTATCGGTGACTTGGACCGACTCCTTCTTCGAAATCGTGAGCTCCTTGACCGCTTTGCGGATCAAGGTTGAGAGCTCGCGCTCAAGGTTACGGACGCCCGCTTCGCGGGTGTAGCGGCGGATCATCGTCAGCAGCGCTTCGTCGTCGACCGACCACTCCTTGGGTCCGAGGCCGTGCTTGACGACCGCGTGCGGGATCAGGTGCTTGCGAGCGATTTCGACCTTCTCGTCTTCGGTGTAGCCGGCGATGCGAATGATCTCCATGCGGTCCATCAGCGGCGGCGGAATATTGAGCGTATTCGCCGTGGTGATGAACATCACGTGAGACAGATCGTAATCGACCTCGAGATAGTGGTCGTTGAAGGCGTGGTTCTGCTCGGGATCGAGCACTTCGAGCAGCGCCGATGACGGATCGCCGCGGAAGTCAGCGCCCATCTTGTCGACTTCGTCGAGCAGGAACAGCGGATTCGAAGTCTTCGCCTTGCGCATGCATTGGATGATCTTGCCCGGCATCGACCCGATATAGGTCCGCCGGTGACCGCGAATTTCGGCCTCATCGCGAACGCCGCCGAGCGAGACGCGGACGAATTCGCG
>JBKPIZ010000349.1:0-4280 GCA_046730495.1 Pseudomonadota bacterium | reverse complement strand
CCGTCAGGGTATGAAGGCCCGGGTTCTCCGAGCCATTCGCAAAATCAAAAAATGCCTTCATGTCGAGAAAGGGCTTCGACACGTATGGCGCGAGATTGGCGTCAACCACGATAATGGAACCGCTCGGATTGGATTGCGCGGTAAGGTCGAGCATTGCGAACCGATGCCGCGACCAATTGGAATTGGCCGGCACTTCTGTATCGACAACGGCGCCTTTCGCTAAGAGCGCGGCGCTCAGCAAACCGACATCGTAGAAGAGGCCATCGAGAGCGGTATTCCAAAGTCGACACCAGCGCAGAAGCGGCTCAACGAACGGCTTCTGCACCTCATAGAGCGCCAGATTCTCCGGCGATACTGCATTATGGATCGCTCGAGTTGCGGAAGCCTTGGGCATGGCTGCACCGTTTCATCCACGACTAGCCCGTGACAAGGCTGGCCGGACGGAGTGATATTGCAAATCAACTTTCTCCAATACCGACCCGGACTTTTGACCGGCTTTACCGCAAAAGATAGCAAAAAATTGTGGCATGCCCCGCAGCCGGCGATGCCGCGGCCATCAAGACGGCTCGATCGTGACTGGCCAACGTTGTCGTCTAAAAAGTAGAACTTCTCGTATTCGGCCGACGCACGCGGAGAATACATATACAGTTGATTGCGCGCGATACCAGACAGGACTTTTCCATATACGCTCGCACCCCTAATGTCTGCTGAGCGCCAACCCGCTTTCGGCCGAGGTCAACATGCGCCTGAAGAACAAGATCGCCATCGTCCTAGGTGCTGGTCAATCGCCGGGCGAGGGTTTGGGCAACGGCCGCGCTACGGTTTTCCGTTTCGCTCAGGAAGGCGCCACGGTGATGGCCGTCGACAACAATCTTTCCTCCGCCGAGGAAACGGTCGCGATGGTGCGACAGTCGGGCGGAGAATGCATTGCGTTCGAGGCTGATGTCACCAAGGAGGCGACACTTGCGGCAATGATCGAGGCCGCACGGCGGCGTTGGGGGCGAATCGATGTTCTTCACTACAATGTCGGCGTGAGTATCGCTGCCGGAGACGCGCCGCTCGACCAGATCACTGAAGCTGCCTTCGATCGTATCGCAACCATCAACCTGCGCGGAGCCATCATGGCTTGCAAGCACGTCCTGCCGCTAATGCGCGCTCAGCGCGCTGGCGTCATCACTACAATCTCATCAGTCGCTGCTTGGGAGCAATATCCGAACGTAGCCTACAAGGCGACGAAGGCTGGAATGATCGCCTTTACTCAGCAGATCGCCGTCCAGAACGCGGAATATGGCGTGCGCGCCAATGTAATCTTGCCGGGATTGATGGATACCCCCATGGCGGTTGACACACGCGCCCGCGTTAGCGGCAAAAGCCGCGCCGAAGTTGCTGCTGCGCGCGATGCACGCGTGCCGCTGCGCCACAAGATGGGCACCGCCTGGGACGTCGCCAACGCGGCTTTGTTTTTGGCTTCGGACGAGGCGAATTTCATTACTGGCGTCGCGTTACCGGTCGATGGCGGCGCGCTTGCTTGCATCAACTAAGCGCCAAGCTTTAACTGAGGAAAGCGCGTGCAGAATTCAGAAACCTTTGACTACATCATCGTCGGAGCTGGCAGTGCCGGGTGCGTTCTGGCCAATCGGCTCACCGCGTCCAGTCGATATCGCGTCCTGCTGTTAGAAGCGGGCCCAAACAACCGTCACCCGTGGCTTCACATTCCGCTCGGCTTTGGCAGGCTGTTCAACAATCGCCGATTCAATTGGTGCTACGAGACCGAGCCGCAACCGGGATGCCACAACCGCAGGGTCATCGCCCCGCGTGGCAGGGTCCTCGGTGGATCTAGTTCGATCAATGGACTGATCTATATTCGCGGACAAGCGGAGGACTTCAACGTTTGGCGGCAACTCGGAAATACCGGTTGGAGCTTCGAGGAAGTACTGCCCTATTTTCGAAAAGCAGAAGACAACGAACGCGGCGTGGATCAATTTCATGGAGTTGGCGGGCCGCTCGCTGTTTCCGACTTATGTGACCGCCATCCTCTCGCCGAAGCGTTTGTCGAGGCGGCGGTTCAATGCGGGCATCCGCGCAACAATGATTTCAACGGTTCGATTCAAGAAGGTGCAGGGTATTATCAGACCACCATGCGCAAAGGCGTGCGCTCCTCGACCGCAGCCGCCTATCTCGGGCCGGTGCGGCGCCGCGCCAATCTCAAAGTGGTTTCGGAAGCGCTCGCCACGCGTATTGTCTTCGAAGGTCGACGTGCGACCGGCATAGAGTATCTTGCCGACAACGAAGAGCGCCGCGCCAGCGCCAATGCCGAGGTGATTGTCGCCGGCGGCGCGTTCAATTCGCCGCAGCTATTGCAGCTTTCCGGACTTGGCCCGGCGTCACTTCTTCAATCTCACGGGATCGCCGTCGTTGCCGATGCTCCGGGCGTCGGTGACGATCTCAACGACCATATTTCAGGCCGCATCATGTTGCGTTGCAAGGAGCCGATTACGCTCAACGATGCGGTGCGCAGTTGGACCGGCAAGCTCACCCACGGCTTGCACTACGTCGTCACGCGCCGCGGCTATCTCGCCATCCCGGCGGTCTCGGCCGGATGTTTTCTGCGTGCGCATCCCGTCTCCGCGACGCCCGACTCGCAATGCTCGATTTCGCTGTTCTCCGCCCAGACTATCGGCGGCGAGCTGCATCCATTTCCGGGGGTGACCGGAAATTGCGTGTTGCTGCGGCCGGAGAGCCGCGGCTATGTGCGCATCAAATCAGCCGATCCGCGAGACGCTCCGGCGATCAATCCGAATTATCTGTCGACACAAAAAGATTGCGAGACGATCGTGGCGGGTGTCGCAGCGATGCGCCGTATCTTTCAGGCGCCTGCCATGGCGCGCTACATCGCAGAGGAGATCGAACCGGGACCGCGATGTGACGACGATGATGAATTACTCGATTTCATCCGCCGCCGCGGCTCTACCACGTACCATCCGGTAGGGACCTGCCGCATGGGCCAGGATCAGAAGGCCGTGGTCGATGAACGGCTGCGCGTCCGTGGCTTCGCCGGCCTACGCGTGGTCGATGCCTCGATCATGCCCGCAGTCGTTTCGGGAAATACCAATGCGGCCGCAATCATGATTGGCGAAAAAGGTGCAGACATGATCATCGAAGACGCAAAGCGGGCGGCATTAAGCGCCAATTCCGCTCATAGCCTGCATTAAACGGGAATCCGAATGTCGCGGTGATTGAAGTGAGGATAGAAGTGAGGATAGACCCGCGTCAGATCTGACCTGTCGTTCTCGCCTACGCTCACAGATCGATTGTTTTTCAGGATTTGTCCATCGCATTGTCGGCGACGAGTTCTGCGCCATTGATATAACTGGCGGCGTCCGAGACAGCAAAGACGATGAGATTGGCGATCTCCTCGGGGGTGCCCCAGCGCGTATCGCACATGCCCTGATTGCTCGACCAAAGCGATCGCTCACGGGCGGCGTCCTGCGGACTGAGCCGGCGCTTGGCCAGTTCTCGTTCCCATTTTGCGAAGCGCTCCGGCGTATTGATGAAGCCCGGTATCACGCAATTGACGCGAATGTTGTGGGGTGCAAGCTCGTTGGCGAGCACCTTGGAGAAGCGGATCTCGGCCGATTTTGCTGGACCGGTGCAGGATGACAGGAATGGCGGATTAAGCGTCATGATCCCGGTCTGGCCGCTGACATTGACGATCCGCCCCCCGCCCTGAGCTATCATCATCGGCACGACACGCTGACAGATGCGAAATTGCGCGAAGAAATTGATCGCCATGCCTTCGACGAGTTCCTCATCGGTCACTTCAAGAAAAGGTTTGTAGGTGCCCGTGCCGGCATTATTGATCAGAATGTCGATCCGGCCCAGTTTGTCGGTGATGGCGCGCGGAATCGTTTGGATCTGTTCGACCTTGGTCACGTCGAGCGGGTGCGTCTCGATCTTCGCCTGAGTGGTTCGCATAATCTCGCGCGCGGCATCGGCGAGCGCCGACTCACGGCGCGCGCAGACGAGAACTTTCACACCTTCCCGGGCGAGCGCCCGTGCCGTCTCAAGGCCAATCCCTTTGCTCCCGCCAGTCACGAGCGCCGTTTTGTTGGCAAGTCCGAGCTCCATCACTCTGGCTCCTTTTCAAAAGCTTGCCTTACTCGAGCGTTCAAGATTATACGCGACCTGCAACGCTGATCGGGTCGGACAAGCGGAGAAAATGTTGGGAGAAATCGCACCCTCGCGGCAAGAGCCCAGCCACCTTCCGATCGTTCAATCAC
>JBKPIZ010000348.1:0-8416 GCA_046730495.1 Pseudomonadota bacterium | reverse complement strand
GTTCCCTCCCCCCTTGTGGGGGAGGGGCAGGGAGGGGGTTGAGTGCCGCACGCGAAAGTCGACAAGTGGCAGCGTGGCCGCGCCAGGCAGCTTCGGCAGAAAATGACACGTGCGGAGAACTTGCTATGGCGTTACCTCAAGGCCCATCACGTTGATGGCCACGCTTTTCGGAGGCAAACGCCAATTCGACCGTTTATTGTCGATTTCGTCTGCCACTCGGCAAAGCTAATTGTCGAAATCGATGGTGTAAGTCACGACTCTGCACAACGACAGGAACACGATCGAAGGCGCGACGATTGGTTCGCCTCACAGGGTTATGTTGTGCTTCGCTTCTCTGATGAGCAGGTTCTGAAAAATTTAGAAGGTGTTATTGAGGTCATCCGCGAGAGGGCCTCAACTCGCCTGAAGAAGACACCCCCCTCCCTACCCTCCCCCACAAGGGGGGGAGCAATCGCGACACGCGCCCGCTCAAACTAGACACGGCTTGGCTACCTCCCCTCAAGGGAGATGAAGTTTAAAGCCGTTTCATCAACCGAACCGAGGTCCGCCCATGAACATTCGTCCGCCGCGCATCGGCTCGCAGCCGTGGGAGGTCGTGCGCACAAAGCTCGACCAGTCGCTGCCGTTCGCCAACATGCGCGACACGCCATATTACCGCGACGCGGTGTGGGAGCAGTTCTCCAAGGCCGAATATGACCGCCGCTATCGCGCGCTGCGGGCGAAAATGCGCGAGCACAAGCTCGACGCGCTGATCGTGCCCGGCGGCCCGAGCCACTGGAGCTTCGGCGGCGGCATGCTGTGGCTGACCGGCCATTGGGAGTGGCACGCGCTGTCAAGCTACGTCGTAGTCCCGCTCGAAGGCGAGCCGACCTTGATCTACTCGATGGGGGGCACGCACGCCGAAGCGGTGCGCCGGCAGGTCGAGGTCGCGGTCAAAGACGTCCGCCACAGCCGCAATGGGCGTTACGCGGATATCATGGTCGAGCGCCTGCGCGAGTTGAAGCTCGAGCGCGGTCGCATCGGACTGATGGAAATCGATCCGCGTCACGTCGATTACCTGCCGATCAATCAATACAATGTGCTGCGCGAGAATCTACCCGAAGCCGACATCGTCTTCACGCAAGGTTTCCTGCACGAATTGTTGTCGATCCACAGCGCCGAAGAACTCGACTGCATCCGCAAAGCCGGCGCGCTGTGTCAAAAAGCCATGGAAGCCATGGTCGCGCGCGCCAAGCCGGGCGTGAAGGAATATGAGCTGCGCGCCGCCGCCGGCGCCGCCATTCTCGAAGGCGGCGGCGACATCGACTTTCTGATCATCGGCTCCACGCCGATGGCCAACCCATCCATGATTTTCGGCAATCCGCGGCCGTCGGCGCGCGTTCTGCAGAAGGGCGACATTATCAACATGGAGCTCGCCGCCGGCTATCGCGGCTATACCGCGCAGATCGGCTCGCCGATCTGTCTCGGCGAGCCCACCGCAATGGTGCGCAAATTCTGGGATGAGATCACCTTGCCCGGCTATCGCCGCATCGTCGCCGAGATTGCGCCGGGCAAGCCGGTCGAAGCGATGCGTCAGGCCAGCAGATTTTTCCGCGATAAGGGCTATCAGTCGCGGCCGACCCAGGTGCACGGCATCGATCTCGTCACCGACAAGCCGCATGTGGTCGCCGAGCATGTCGCGGCGGAAAAATTCGAGGAAGTGCTCAAGCCCGGCATGGTGATCATGGCCGAGCCCAATCCGATCACGGCCGACGGAATGTTCGGGATTTTCCTCGGCCACACTTTTATTGTGACCGAGAGCGGTCACGAGGTGGTCGACAAATTCCCGCTGGAGATCGCAGTAGCGGGCTAATTTCCCTCAGCGCAAAAATCCGAAATCGCAGCCCTCGTCGGCGCCGAGAATTTGCTCGGCGAACAGCTTGGCGTAGCCGCGCTCTGGAATTTGCGGCTGGCGCGACGCGACACGCGCGCGCTTTTGCATCTCGGCATCGTCGATCAGAAGCTCGATGCGCCGCCGCTTTACCGAGAGCCGGATACGGTCGCCATTGCGCACGAGCCCGAGCGGACCGCCGGAGGCGGCATCGGGCGTGACATGGAGCACGATGGTGCCGAAAGCGGTGCCGCTCATGCGCGCATCGGAAATGCGGATCATGTCCTTCACTCCGCGCTGCGCCAGTTTTTTGGGAATGGGAAGATAGCCGGCCTCTGGCATGCAGGCCGGCGCGTGCGGCCCGGCATTCTGCAGGACCAGAATGTCAGTCGGCTCGACCTCGAGCGCCGGATCGTCGATGCGCGCGGCGAGATCGGCAAGCGAAGCGAACACCACCGCCCGGCCCTCATGCTCGAACAGCTTGGCGTCGGCCGCCGAACGCTTGAGGATGGCGCCCTTGGGCGCGAGATTGCCGAACAGCGCGACGAGACCTCCTTCCGCCTCAAGCGGTTTGTCGAACGGCGCAATAATCGTGCGGTCGATAAAGGCTCCATCATGCGCGAGCCGCTCGCCGAGCGTTTCGCCGGTCACCGTCATACAATCGAGATGGAGGAGCGGCTTTAATTCGCGGAGCAAAGCGCCCATGCCGCCGGCCGCGCAAAAGTCTTCCATGTAGCCGTTGCCGACCGGCTTTAAGTTCACCAGAACAGGCGTCGAGTCCGAAAGCGCGTTGAGGTGATCGAGCGAAACTTTCACGCCGGTGCGACCGGCGATCGCGGTGAGATGGATCACCGCATTGGTCGAGCCGCCGAGCGCGAGCAGCACCCGCAGCGCATTCTCGACCGATTTTTCGTTGATGAGCTGCGACGGGCGCAGTTTCGAACCGATCAGCTTGACCGCCGCAACGCCGCTCGCCTCCGCGGCGCGCAGGCGATCCGCGTGCACGGCCGGAATCGCGGCAGTGCCCGGCAGACACATGCCGAGCGCCTCGATCAGACAAGCCATGGTCGAAGCCGTACCCATCACCGCGCAGGTGCCGGCGGTCACCGCGAGTTGACCTTCGACGTCGGAGATTTCGGCGGCGTCGATATCGCCGGCGCGATAACGCGCCCAGAAGCGGCGGCAATCGGTGCAAGCGCCGAGCCGCTCGCCGCGATGCCGACCGGTCATCATCGGGCCGGCAAGGAGCATGATCGCCGGCCGGTCGGCGGAAACCGCGCCCATGAGCTGGGCCGGCACGGTTTTGTCGCAGCCGCCCATCAGCACCACCGCGTCCATCGGTTGCGCCCGGATCATTTCCTCGGTGTCCATCGCCATCAGGTTGCGGTACTTCAGGCTGGTCGGGGTGAGAAAAACTTCGCCAAGCGAAATCGTCGGAAATTCGAGCGGCAAGGCGCCGGCTGCGAGCACGCCGCGTTTGACCGCGCCAAGGAGCTCAGGGAAGTGGCGATGGCAATTGTTGAAATCGGATCCGGTATAGGCGATCCCAATCACGGGCTTGTTCAGCATCTCGCGCGAATAGCCCATGGATTGCGCGAAGGAACGGCGCAAGTAGCGTGAGAAATCGCGGTCGCCATAATCGGTGAGGCCGTGGTCAAGGCCGGCGGTACGATCGGTCATGCTTCAATCTGGTCCCAATATTTAAAGGCGCGGCGGATGGGCCACGCCAAATCATAACCGGTTTCCGCGAATTGATCGGGACCAAATCACGCTCGGCCAAAAGGTCCGATATGGCCTCGACAAACACCCTGGAACGCTTCTAGAAAGTCTTTCCGCGCAGTTCCATATCAGGCCGGCCCATAGCCGGACACGAGTGCCCATGGCCTATCCCGACAATCGCCCGGATATCGATTATCACGGCTATTTCGCTGGGGCGCTGGCGCGGTTGCGGACCGAGCGGCGTTACCGCGTATTCGCCGATCTGGAGCGTATCGCCGGGCGCTTTCCGCATGCGGTGTGGCATTCGCCGGACGGGCCCAAAAGCGTCGTCATCTGGTGCTCCAACGACTATCTCGGCATGGGCCAGCATCCGAAAGTGATTGGCGCCATGGTCGAGACGGCGACCCGGATGGGCACCGGCGCCGGCGGCACCCGCAATATCGCCGGTAACAATCATCCGCTGGTCGAGCTCGAGCGCGAGCTCGCCGACCTGCACCGCAAAGACGCCGCGCTGGTCTTCACCTCGGGCTATATCTCAAACGAAACCGGCATCTCGACGCTGGCGCGCCTGATGCCGAACTGCCTGATCCTCTCGGACGCGCTCAATCACAATTCCATGATCGAAGGCGTCCGCCAGGCGCATTGCGAGAAGCAAATCTTCCGCCACAACGACATGGCGCACCTGGAGCAGCTGTTGGCGGTTGCCGATCCGCTTCGGCCGAAGCTCATCGTGTTCGAAAGCCTCTATTCCATGGACGGCGACGTGGCGCCGGCGGCGCAGATTTGCGATCTCGCCGCGCGTCATGGCGCGATGACCTATGTCGACGAGGTGCACGCTGTCGGCATGTACGGTGCACGCGGCGCTGGAATTGCCGAGCGCGACGGCGTCATGGACCGCATCGACGTGGTCGAAGGCACGCTGGCCAAGGCGTTTGGCTGTCTCGGCGGCTATATTGCCAGCTCAAGCACGCTGATCGACGCGGTGCGCTCCTACGCGCCGGGATTTATTTTCACGACCGCGCTGCCGCCATCGGTCTGCGCCGCGGCGACCGCGGCTGTCCGGCATCTGAAAGTGTCGAACTGGGAGCGCGAACGCCATCAGGAGCGCGCGGCGCGCACCAAGGCGGTGCTGACTGCCGCCACGCTACCGGTGATGACGAGCCCGACGCATATCGTGCCGGTCTTCGTCGGCGATCCGGAACGCTGCAAGCAAGCGAGCGACCTTTTGCTCACCGAGCACGGCATTTACATCCAGCCGATCAATTATCCGACCGTGCCGAAGGGCAAGGAGCGGTTGCGCATCACGCCGAGTCCGTACCACGACGACGGCTTGATTGACACGCTGGCCGAAGCCTTGGTCGACGTCTGGCAGCGGCTTGCATTACCGTTCAAGGAGCGCGCGCTTGCGGCAGAGTGAATCCGCAGCGGCCCGCGATAGCAATGAACATCGCCTCGGCCTAAAGCGAAATGGGATTACTTTGAATCGCCATTTCGCTTTGGCTTGTAGTTTGAGCATGATCTTTTCCGAAAACCGGTATCCACTTTTCGGGATCATGCTCTAGAGGCGCGAAGGCGGGTCCTAATCGCCGCCGAGAACGGGTGGCGACCCTTTTCCGGACCAGACTTGTCCGAGACGGACGGCCTCAAGCGCCGTTGATTGCGCGTTCGGTCTGACCAGATCGTATTTGATGACGCTTGCCTCCGTACCTCCAGGCGCGACACCGCTGACCAAGAGATTGGCGCCGGTCGTCGTACTGGTCGTGGCCACCCGCGTGCCGCCAGATCCGCCGAATGGCTCGAAGGCCGCGATCTCGCGGAATTGAGCACCATGGCCATGATCTTCGGGGCTCTGCAGGTATAAGGACGGGCCCCCATCCAGCGCGGAGCCGCTGGAGAAAATCTTCACTGCCCCGCGGTCCGCGAGCTGGCTAACGATAATCCGCTTGGCACCACCAAGTGACCCGGCCAGCCAACCTGTAGCCAGAGAAACGCCGCCCCGATAATCGTCGCCGAACGGAACGAAAAAGGCAGTGTTCACGGGCTGGTTTGCCGCCTGCAAGCTGCGTTGATCGGTCTTGCCAATGGGCTGCAACAGCGGGAAGGCGAACACCTTGACCCGCGTCCGAATGCCTGGGCCCGGTGCAGTGACGATGCTCTCGCGGCCGGTCGCGAAGTCCACAAAACCTGTGCCAACGCTCACGCCGGATCGATCCTCCTCACCATACGGTTTAAACGCCGCGAACAGCGCCGGCCCGGCGCCAGACGATATCGCTAGCGGGACTTGATAGACCTTTACTTCACTCGTGACGCCGGGACCCGATCCGACGATGAGGTTATCAGCGTTTGTCCCATCGATCTGAGCCGTCGCCACGCTGATACCGCCGCGCGCTTTGGAATCAAACGGCTGGAAGCGCGCCAGCTCGGTCCCGAAGGTGCCCTTGCCGCGTATTGACGCCCCCGCATAGACCACGACTTCCGGCGCGTGGTCCGTACCGGCGCCGACGATCAGGTCGAGTATGCCGTCACCATCGACGTCCCCCATCGCGACATTGACGCTGCCTTCAAAACCGGGGAACGGGATGACGGTGCCGACGAAGCGGTCGCCGTTGCCGTCGTAGAGACGAACCTCGGCAGGCTTGCCGGGCGCGCCTGGGATCGCCACCGCATAAATGGAGACGGCCGGGATGACGTTGATCAGCGCCATCAGCCCGTTGTCTTCGTGGTTGAGGCGGTGGCAATGCATCACGTAAAGCCCGGTATATTCGTCGAACCGGGTCCGGATCGCGAGGGTGCCGGGCTCGATCACGCTCTCGTCGCCATGCATCGTCGGTGCCGGCGCATTGGCATTGTCAATCGCAAATTTGTCGGGGCCGCTTCGTAGACCGGTCGTGGGATCAAAGTAGTCGATCACCTGAAAATCATTGACGTGAACATGAATCGGATGCTCGTCATTGTTGTGGTTGATGAACCTCCACTCCTCAACTGAATTGAGTCGTGGCTGGATCAGCGGCACGTTTGGGAATGCGCCGCCATCGAATGCATAGACGAACGCTTTCGGATCACTGGCGCTCGCCATGGTATTGAGAAACCCGCCGGATATAAGGATCTGCCGCTTGAAATCCGGGTTGGTGTTGGCGAGGTCGACAAAGGATGTGTAGGCACCAAGCGACTGACCTTCGACGAACGGAGTCGTTACGCCGCCGCTTTCAGACGCCGTGGCTCTTACCAGCACCTGGGTCGGAAAGAAGAAGAACCCGTCAAAATAGCTAACGGCCGAGGGCAGGACGCTCAGGCTGCCCAGCACGGCCGGAGGACTGTCGCTTCCATTGTTGGTGTAGAGCACGCCGGGAGCGGTGATCGTTTTTGCACCGCCGCCGCGCTCCGGCATTTCCAGAACGAGCTCGCCTTCGGCCGGTATCGTCACCGCAATCGCGAAGCGGCTCGCCGGCGGAATGAGTAGCCGGGTGCCATTGTCGGTGGGCGGATAGTGAACGGCCGTGTACGGATTGCCATCCTGGCCCACGATGACGATTTGCGGATGCCGCCCAGTCGCTGTTTCCGTGAGCTGCACGTTGATGTAGGCGATGTCGCTCACATTCGCGAGCACCCAGATTTCGGTCTGACCCGCCTTGCTCTTGATGACCGGCCCAAACTCGCCGTTCACCGTGAATTGCACATCCCGTTGATAATCCGGGAGCGACAGATTGGCCGGGACGTCGCTGCCCGCTTTGGGATCCGCCGCGGTGAATTGCTGGAGATTGCTGGGAATGAATTCCAACTGCCCGCGATGATTGTTGATTGAAAGCGGTCCCGCATACCAAACGGTGAAATATTTGGTTCCCGTCTTGGATTGTTTGAAGTTGACCGGCGCGAGCGACGGACGATAGGTGCCGTTTGCCAGCTCGCCCTCCTTCGGCGGGATTATCGTTGAGACCCACTGCGGCCAGTTCAAATTGTTGAGTTGCGCCAGACCGCCGGTGCGGTCAAAGACGAAATTGTACTGCAGCGCCATGTTGCGGATGGGAATGTTTTTCTCGGTGACGAGCGGCAGGTTGCCATCCGTTCGTCCGACCGCGAGCAGACCCGCGAGACCCGCATAGACCTGCGCCGCGGTGAGCCCATGGAGATGACAATGATACCAGTACAGCCCTTGCGGCATGTTCCTCGGGATGTCGTAGGTGAAGGTGTTCGACATCCCCGGTGGGATGTGCAGCATGACATTGTCGGCATTTCCCTTCGGGCTGATGTGAGCGCCATGGGTGTGGAGATTTATCGGTGACGAGGTCATCTGCTCCGGATAGAGGGGAACGGGCTGATCCTTGGGAGTGTATTGCGGAATGAAATAATCCCGGACGGTCAGGCCGCTGAGGCCGTTTTCGAAATGGACGATCAGCCTTTCGCCGGGAAATACCTGGAGCGTTGGCGCGGGATAGAGATTGCCGCCTGACTTCTGCCCGTTGGATGCCGTGCCGCGGATTACCTCGTAGTCGAACAGGAGGAAGTTCTGGACGGGCGTCGCTACCGTATCGAGCGTTGCCTGGCCTTGCCTCGCGGCGAGCCGAACTTCAAGGACGCCATCCTTGCTCGTCAGCACGACGGGCTCGCGGAACTGCGGCCGAATAGCGAGATCGGTTTTTTTGTCGGCACTCTGCGCGGAAGCAATCGCACTGGGCCATGCGAGCGCCATCAGGACAGCGAGGCCGCCCAGTGTCAGCAAGCGATACAGGCGACTGGCGTGCAATAGGTTGCGCAAGCAAGGTTCGTGCATGAAATGTCCTAATCCTCGCCAAGGTCTATGAGCAGAGAACGAGCCGCTCGGGACAACCG
>JBKPIZ010000347.1:0-2556 GCA_046730495.1 Pseudomonadota bacterium | reverse complement strand
GACGACATCCAGGCGGCGTTGCCGGCGCGCGATCGTGACCGCGTGGAACGCGAAGGCGGCCTGGTCTCGCGCGCGGAATACGAAAAGTACTTAACCGAAGTTAGCAAGCGCGAGTCATAACGGTTGGCAGTCGAATAAATCGGCGCGTATGAAAGATTTTGCGGTCTGAGTCAGGCCGCGTGCGCTGCCACCACCTCGGCAATCCCGTCGACCACTTCCTCGATCATGGCCTTATCATCGCCTTCGCCCATGATGCGAATGACCGGCTCAGTGCCGGACGGGCGCACCACCAGGCGGCCATGGCCGTTAAGCCTGCTTTCGGCATCGGCGATGGCGCTGCGCACCTTGGAATTCTCCAGCGGCTTGCCGCTGCGGTAGCGCACATTGCGAATGACTTGCGGCAGCGGTTCGAAACGGTGGCAGACCTCGGAGACCGGCTTGTTGCGCTTCTTGACCACCGCAAGCAGCTGCAACGCGGCGACAAAACCGTCGCCGGTGGTCGTGAAATTCGACAGGATGATGTGGCCTGATTGTTCGCCGCCGACGTTGTAACCGTGCTCGCGCATATATTCGAGCACATAACGGTCGCCGACCGGCGTGCGAATGAACGACAGGTTGAGCGTTTGCAAATGCCGCTCGAGGCCCAAATTGGACATCACCGTGCCGACGATGCCCGGCTTGCTGAGCAGATGATCCTCGGCCCAGCTCTCTGCGATCACCGCCAACAGCTGATCGCCGTCGACCAGATGGCCACGCTCGTCGGCGATCACGACGCGGTCGGCGTCGCCGTCCAGTGCAATACCGATGTCGGCGCGCATCTCGCGCACCTTCCGGCACATTGCTTCCGGAGCGGTCGAGCCGCAGTCGCGATTGATGTTGAAGCCATCCGGTTCGACGCCGATCGAAACCACGTCGGCGCCGAGCTCCCATAATGCTTCGGGCGCGACCCGGTAGGCGGCGCCATTGGCGCAATCGATGACGACGCGCAAGCCGTCGAGCGAGAGGTTGCGCGGCATGGTGCGCTTGGCGAATTCAATGTAGCGGTCGTGGACGCCGTCGATGCGTTTCGCCCGGCCAAGCTCGCCGCCTTTGGCAAGCCGCTTGGCCTTGTCGGCATCCATCAGCGTTTCAATCTCGTGCTCGACCTCGTCGGAGAGCTTGTAGCCGTCCGGTCCAAACAGCTTGATGCCATTGTCGTCGTAAGGGTTATGCGACGCCGAGATCATGACGCCGAGATCGGCGCGCATCGAACGCGTCAGCATGGCCACCGCGGGCGTCGGCATTGGACCGAGCAAAAGCACATCCATGCCGACCGAGGTGAACCCGGCGACCAGCGCTGTCTCGATCATGTAGCCGGACAGCCGCGTATCCTTGCCGATCACCACGCGGTGGCGGTGATCGCCGCGGCGGAACACCAGTCCGGCCGCTTGACCGGCTTTGAGCGCCAGCTCCGGCGTGATGATGCCGTTCGCGCGTCCGCGAATCCCGTCAGTGCCGAAATATTTGCGAACCATGATTGGCGGCCCCACCCGCTTTCCCTCTCCGGACCGCGATATTACCCGTTTCTTGGTCTCGGCTGCTTCAAAAATTTTTGGCCAATTTTAGCGGTTCGAGCGATGCGATATTCAGCCAACAGCGATGAAAATCAACGGCATAGGGAGATTTCCGTTAACGGTTTTGCACTTCGTGCTTGTCGCGTGCGCTCGGCGGCGGCTGGACCACCGAGACCGGATCTGAGGCCGGAAACGTTTCCTCCAGGCCGCGTTCGAGCGCATCGTCGAGCCTCTCATTCTGCCGCTCGCCATCGTCCCGCTGCTTGCCGCTGCGATGTTTGCCGGCGTCCTTGGTTCGGCGTCCTTTTCGCATTGTGACGATCAGCTCCGGCGATTGCTTGTGGCGATCCGTGTATCGCGCTCACGCTGATGGCGGGCGCTATCGTTGGCCCGACAAAGCTGGCCGGCATCAGGTCTGCAGCCTTAGCTAGCCGCTCTGCAATAACCCATTACCGCCATGCGTGTTCCTCGGTTTTAGGCGGCGCAGAGCCGGCACGCTTTGTGCTATCAGGGCGGTCTCGGGAGTGCTGGGCCCTATGCGAGCTATCACCTGTATCGAGGACCTGCGGCAGCTCGCGCACCGCAAGGTGCCGCGCGCATTCATCGACTACGCCGAAGCCGGCTCCTATACCGAGCAAACGCTGCACGCCAACCGCGCCGATCTCAAACGCATCGCATTGCGCCAGCGCGTCCTCCGCGATGTCGGCAATCGCAGTACCAAGACCACCATTCTTGGCGAACCGGCCGCGCTGCCGCTGGCGCTGGCGCCGATCGGACTCTGCGGCATGCAGCATGGCAACGGCGAGATTCTCGCCTGCCGGGCGGCTCAAGCCGCCGGCATTCCGTTCACGCTTTCAACCATGTCGATCTGCTCGATCGAAGACGTCGCCGGCGCAGTCGAAAAGCCGTTCTGGTTTCAGCTCTATGTCATGAAGGATCGCGGTTACATCCGCGCGCTGATTGAGCGCGCCGCCGCCGCCAAATGCAGCGCCCTGGTGCTTAC
>JBKPIZ010000346.1:0-4284 GCA_046730495.1 Pseudomonadota bacterium | reverse complement strand
TGGTCCTGCGAACGCCCGCCGCGCTCTACGGCGAAGATTTGAAAACCATGGGCGAGTTTGCCGTCGAAGCCGGCGAGGCGCTTTCGTTCGTGGTGTCCTATGGAAGCTCGTCGCAAAGTCTGCCGCCTGCTATCGATCCGGTAGCGGCGCTGGCGCGCACGCAAGCCGACTGGCGCAAATGGCGCGACCGCTGTCCGGATGTCGGGCCATGGAGTGAAGCCGTCAAACGCTCGCTCATCACGTTGAAGGCTTTGACCTACGCGCCGACCGGCGGAATGGTTGCCGCCGCCACAACCTCGCTGCCTGAGCGCCTCGGTGGCGTGCGGAATTGGGACTACCGTTATTGCTGGCTGCGAGACGCGACTTTCACTCTGCAGGCGTTTATGCACCTCGGTTATTACGACGAAGCCCGCGCCTGGCGCGATTGGGTCGTTCGCGCCATTGCCGGCAGTCCCGAGCAGGTGCAGATCGTTTATGGCGTCGGCGGTGAGCGCTGGCTGCCGGAATTGATCGTGCCTTGGCTGCCCGGTTATGAGAAATCCGCTCCGGTGCGGATCGGAAATGCCGCTTACGAGCAGTTGCAGATCGACGTGTTTGGCGAGATCGCCGATGCAATGTTGCAGACGCTCAAAGGAGGGATGCCACCATCCGCGCGCGGCCGAGCAATCCGGCCGGTTGTCATGGAATATCTGTCAAAAGCCTGGCGGCAACCGGACGAAGGCATTCGGGAAGTCCGCGGTGGCGCCCAACACTTCGTCCATTCGAAAGTCATGGCGTGGGTCGCGTTCGATCGCGCCGCAGATGAAGTGGCATCTGAAACCTACAGCGAGTCCGGCCAGCGCTGGCGCGAGATCGCGGACGAAATTCATGCCGAAGTCTGTGCGCGCGGATTTGACGCGGAGCTTGGTAGCTTCGTGCAGTCTTATGGCTCCAAGCGGCTCGACGCCAACTTGCTGTTGATTCCACTTGTCGGTTTCCTTCCCGCGAACGACCCGCGCATCCAAGGAACGCTTCGCGCGATCGAGGACAAATTGTTGATCAATGGCGAATTTGTGCTGCGCTACGAAAGCGATAATCCCGGCGATGGCCTGCCCGATGGTGAGGGTGCGTTTCTGGCGTGCAGTTTCTGGCTCGTCGACAATTACATCCTGCAGGGCCGCTATGCCGAGGCGCGAAAGTTGTTCGAGCTTTTGCTCGCGCGCTGCAATGACGTGGGTTTGCTTGCTGAAGAGTTCGATCCCCAAACTGGCCGGATGCTCGGCAATTTCCCGCAGGCATACAGCCATGTCGGCGTGATCAACTGTGCGCTCAATCTGAGCCGGCCGACGGGGCCGGCAGAGGAACGAGCGGAATCGATTTAAGTCGAAGCGCCCGATAGAACGAAGCGTTTTACGTTCGATCTGGCGCAGGACGGGCGTGTGACGCGGCAACCCTAGCCGAGCATTGTCTCGCTGACCCACCAATCGGGAAATTGCGTGTGCAGCTTTTTGCCTGCTGCTCCGCTCTCCGCAGCCGACGAAAACAAGGCAAAGCACGTGGCGCCCGAACCCGACATCCGGGCGAGGCGGCAGCCGGCGGCAGCGCGCAGCGACACCAGCGCCTCGGCGATCGCCGGCGCCAGCGCGATCGCCGGCGCCTCCAGATCATTTGCTTCGCTTGCGAGCCAATCGAGGAGCTGCTCCTCGTTCTGCATCTTCGGCAAAGCGACGCGTTCAGCCGGCCGAGGCGTATTTGCAGAAGGCTTCCAGCCAGAAAATACCAGCTTGGTCGGCACCGCGACGCCGGGGTTGACCAGAAGCGCGGCCAGGCGCGGCAGCGGCAGCGGCGCGGAAAGGATCTCGCCAATGCCGCGCATCACCCGCGGGCGTGGATCGAGGCAGGCCGGCACGTCGGCGCCGGTCGCGCGCGCAGCATCGTGCAAGCGCGGATCGTCCGGAGCAAGCTCATTGGTCTGCGCCAGCAACCGCAGCGCAGCCGCCGCATCGGCCGAGCCGCCGCCAAGTCCAGCCGCGACTGGCAGGTTTTTTTCCAGGCGAAATGCACCCACGCGCAGACCCGGAACGCGCGCGGTGAGTGCGTTCGCGGCTTTGGTCACGAGATTATCGGCCTCGGCGCCGGTCTGAGCCGCGCCCGGCCCGACCACGGTGAGCGCCAACGCGTTGCCGGGCGTCAGCGTCAGCCGATCGCTGATATCCGCAAATGCCACCAGGCTTTGGATGTCGTGATAACCGTCGGCGCGGCGGCCAAGCACGCGCAGGGTCAAATTGACTTTGGCCGGCGCGCTTTCGACGAGGTCAGAAGGCAAGGAGGCCGCCTATAGCATGATCCGGAAAAGTGGGTACCGGTTTTCCGAAAAAGATCATGCTCAAACAACAAGCTAAAGCGAAACGGCGGTTCAACTTAAACTATTTCGCTTTAGCCTCCGTCGTCCGATTTTTTTGTCTTCTCGACAGCGGCCGGCTTGTCGGCGGCCGCGGCGGAGGTCGAAGACGACGTGTCAGTGTGCAGGCCTTCTTTGAGCTTGGCCTCGATCTTCGGCAGTTCTTCAGGATCGGGATTGAGATCCTTGGCGTGCGACCATTGGAAATGCGCTTCGAGCGTGCGGCCGACCCGCCAATAGGCGTCGCCGAGATGATCGTTGATGGTCGGATCCTCGGGCTTGAGCTCGACCGCGCGCTCGAGATTCTTCACCGCTTCGTCGTAATTGCCGATCCGATAGTAGGCCCAGCCGAGCGAGTCGACGATGTAGCCGTCATCCGGCCGCTGGTCGACGGCCCGGCGGATCATGTCCATCCCTTCGTCGAGATGAATGCCCTGATCGACCCACGAATAGCCGAGGTAATTGAGTACGAGCGGCTGATCCGGATAGAGGCCGAGCGCTTTTTTCATGTCGGCTTCTGCCGCCGGCCATTGATGCGAGCGCTCGTAGCAAATGCCGCGGAAGTAGAACATCACCCAGTTGCCCTTCTCCGGGTTCGGCACGTTATCGATCGCCTTGCCGTAGGTTCCGCCGCAGTCGGCGAAATTCTTACGCGCGCGCTGAATGTTGCCGAGCTCGACGATGGCTTCGGTGTCGTTGGGGCGTTCGGCAATGGCGCGCTCGAGCAGCTTCTTGGCTTCGTCGGTGCGATCGAGCGCATCGAGATCCACCGCCATCTGAATCTGGGCGTTGCGCGCGAGCACTGAGTTCGCCGGAATCCGCTCATAGGCCTTGATCGCGAGGTCCGGCTTTTTCAGCTGCTCGTAAAGATCGCCGAGCGACAGTAGCGCCATCGGATGCGCCGGCTCCAGATAGAGCGCGAGCTGCAGATAAATCAGCGCCAGATCCTCGCCGCCGCGGCGGCCGATCGAAGCGCCGAGGCCATAAAGCGCTTCGGCGGCGCCGGCTTGCGGCGACTCGACCAAAGGCGGCAGCTTGACGCCGGCTGAAATGTCGCGGATCTCCTGATTGATGACCGGATGATCGGGAAGGAGCTTGGCAAAATCGGTGTAGACCTTGAGCGCTTCGTCCTTATTGCCGGTGCGCGACAAATAGCGGCCATAGGCCTCCACGGTGCGCAGCGCCTGGGAATCGGCCTTATACGCGCTGGCGAAGCGCTTGCCGGCGCCCTTCTTGTCGTTAGCGAGATCAAGGATCAATCCAGCATGGAGATCCTTGAAGATACCGTACCATTCCGGGCCGGACAGCTTGTCCAGCGTCTCGACCGCGGCGCGGCTGTCGCCGGCGCCGGCTTGCGCCCAGGCCGTCAACAAGGCCGCCGTGAGGTCGGTGACCGGACCGCGCACCGACTGCGCGAGATTTTGCCGCGCCGGGGCATAGCGTTTCTGTTTGAGGTCGCGCACGCCCAGCACCAGTCGCGAAATGCGGTCGTTGCGATCCATGCTGAGCAGGCGCTCGCCGAGCTTGCCCGCCTCATCGACATTGCCTTCCGTCAGCACCGAGAGGAATGTGCGGCTGAGCAGGTCGGGATTACGCGGATCGAGCTTGAGCACACCGCGGTAGTAGGCCGCCGCACGGGCAGAGTCCCGTTCGGCGCCGGCGTGGCGGGCGGCCAAATAGCTGCCGGCCGCGTTTTCGGGCGTAAGCTGTTCTTGCGCTGGCACTTGCGCGGCAAGGGACGGAAAGCTCAAAGCTAAGGCAATGCCGAGAATGGCGGCATGCCGAGGCAGCAGCAAATGAATCACGACATCTCCATAGGCAAAACTGGACCGGCGGAACGGGAATCGGCGCGCCTGTAGCGCTCGGTCGCCGCGAGAATGTACTTTTTGCCGTAAGCCCGCAAG
>JBKPIZ010000345.1:0-8659 GCA_046730495.1 Pseudomonadota bacterium | reverse complement strand
GTAATCGCGGCCGCCGACCAGCGCCCGCACCACGCCGTCCGGCGTCATCGCCACGAGCGCGCCCTCGCCGATATTGAGCCGGTCGCCTTTCTGATTGAGCGTGTCGGCAAGCGCATGCTCGGCGGCGTTCTGCAGCGCCGGCTCGATGGTGGTGTCGACGACAATATCTTCGTCGAATTTGCCGATCAGATCGTTGACCGCATCCATCACCCAGTCGGCGACGTAATTGACCGAGCCTGCCGCCGGCGGCTTGATCGCGTGCGCCGGATGCGCGAGCACCAGCTTGGCGGCGCCCGGTGCGATCATTTTCAGTTCGGTCATGTCGGCGAGCACGATCGCGGCGCGGCGTTCGGCGCCGTGCGGATTGCGGTTCGGCGCCAGCCGCGACGGCGCCTGCACCAGGCCGGCGAGCATCGCCGCTTCGGCAAGTGTCACTTGCCGCGCCGATTTGCCGAAATAGCGCTGGCCTGCGCCTTCGATGCCGTAAGCGCCGGCGCCGAAATAGACGCGGTTGAGATAAAGTTCGAGGATCTGCCGCTTGGAATATTTGTGTTCGAGCCACAGCGCCAGCACGATTTCCTGAAGCTTGCGGGTGACGGTGCGTTCCTGGGTGAGGAACAGATTCTTGGCGAGCTGCTGGGTGATGGTTGAGCCGCCCTGCGCCGTGCCGCGGTGAATGATGTTGGCGACGAACGCGCGCGTGATGCCCAAGGGATCGACGCCGCGATGGCTGTAGAAGCGACGGTCCTCGATGGCGATAAACGCGTTCGGCACATAATCGGGCAAGTCGCCGATCGGCACCGCGGCGCCGCCCGTGTCGCCGCGCGTCGCCAGCGTCGCACCATTGTCGCCGAGGATCAGCACCGACGGCGGGCGCTTGGGAATTTCCAGCGACTGAATCGGCGGCAGACGAATGAAGATAAAGGCCAGGACGCCGATGCCGGCGATCAGCGCCCACAGCGCCAAGACCGCGCCCCAGTACAGCGTACGGCGGAGGATGACGCGGCGTTTGCCGGTGCGCTTGCGTTTGCGCGGCGAAGGCTCATCGCGACTGCGGCGGCGCCGCCGCGATGGGGAGGGAGCCGGTTTTTTGGGGCTCTTGCTCGGGACCTCGGACGGCGCGCCGACGCGGTCCTCCGGCGACAGCTCGAGATCGAGGCTGCCGCCGCGCTTTCGTCCCTCTCGCCACGCCATAGACCGGTCCCCGGTGCACTTACCCCAGCGCCGGTTAGACCGTAATTTGCCGGGTTTAAGGGGCGGTTACTGGAGAGTAAAGCCGCTCGTCCCCGTGTAAACGGGGACATCCGGCGCTACCGCGCCGATGGCAGCGATGGGCCATAACGGGAAGTCGCAACCCGGGAGGACCGCCTAGTCCTTCTTCTTCTGAGGATTAGCCTGCGGCTGTTGCCGCGGCTCTGGAGTCTCATAGACCACAACGGTCTGTAGGTTTTTCTCGGCCTGCGCGGCCAGGTGCTGCCAGCTTTGCGCCATTGCAAGCAGAGCGGCTCTGCCTCGGTAGTCGCCGACGCGGTCCGCAATGCTTATAAGTTCCTCCGCACGGCGCCGATAATCGGCTGGCGACATAGCCTTCCCGCGAATGACTCGGTGACTCACATCCGTCCGGTAGGTTTCCCTCCGAGGTGGGACACGCCCCCGGGACGCATCCTCAGCCTTACGCCCGTTGGTTGATCGCTCGATTTTCCCCACAAGCTCGGCGAGGCGGCCGGAGAACGGCGGCGCGGGGTCATATTGTTCCCTCAGCCCTTGCCCGATTGACGCTAGGACTTCCCTGGCATGGGCGGCCTTTTCCCGCAGCAAAAATGCGCTTTTCCCGCCCATGGCTCATGTCCACGATTGGACAATTTTGAACGCCCTCCTGTTCAAAATTGAACACAATAGAACTACACCCCGCTGCCCGCTTGTCGTTCCGCAAAAAAGTGGAATTTCGGGTTCACCGCAATAAAATGCACTCCTCAGCCGGAACCCGGGATGCGAGGCAAATCGTGGCTAGAGCGAAAAAGAAACAGCAACCGTTCAATGTGAATTCCTTCCTCAGCAAGGCCAACGGCGGAAGGACCATAACGTCCTATCGCAAGAACAAGAAAATCTTCTCGCAGGGCGACGCGGCGGATGCCGTCTTTTACATTCAAGAGGGCAAGGTCAAGGTCTACGTCATCTCCGAAGCGGGCAAGGAGGCCGTCGTTGCCCTGCACGGCAAAGGTGATTTCTTCGGCGAGGGATGCTTGACCGGCCAACCGCTTCGCTTAGCGACAGTCACGGCCATGACGGAATGCGTCATCATGCGCGTGGCCAAAGCGGACGTCGTGCGCGTGCTCCACGACGAACCGAAATTCTCCGAGAGGTTCATGTCGTATCTGTTGGCTCGGAATGCCCGCGTCGAGGAGGATTTGGTCGATCAGCTTTTCAATTCGAGCGAGAAACGTCTGGCGCGGGTGCTTCTCTTGATGGCCAACTTTGGCAAGGAGGGGAAACCAGAGCCGGTGATAGCCAAAATCAGCCAAGAGACGCTCGCCGATATTGTCGGCACCACGCGCTCGCGGGTGAGCACCTTCATGAATAAATTTCGCCAGTTGGGATTCATCAATTACAACGGTGAGTTGGAAGTCCACAATTCATTGCTGAACGTGATCCTGCACGACAAACCCCAGATTGTGCGCGAAAACAGGGGAAAATAAACAAAGCGTTCCGTTTTGAACAGCGAGACTTGCTCGAAATTCGTATTTTTAACGAGCGTTAGGAGTAGGTCATGCCGATCACCCCCTTTCTTGCTGGTCAGGCTTTTGACCCTGAAACCATCGAGAATATGTCCGCTGCTCTCATCGAGGCCTGCGATGCGTTGCAGCTGCGAGTTGGTGACGATCCGGCGACGAGATTTGTCGCCGAGAAAATCATCGAATGGGCGCAGCGCGGCATCCGCGATCCCAATATGCTTTGGAGATTGACGGTGAATGAATTCGGCTTGAGCGATAAACGTCGTCCCCAACCACCGACAATCAGCGCAGATCTGAAATAACGGCTTGCCAATATCTGCTGTAGGTCATTCGCGACCGATCCGATTGAGCCGCGTCGTTTGCCACTTCTCCGATGTCGCAAAAGCGGACGTTGTCGCGCGGTGGTCGACGCGCGGTTTCACCCCGCCGCTTACTTGCCCGGCTTGGTCTCGGCCGCCGGCGTGGCGAACAGAGCGAGCAGCGGCCGCTTGATCGCCGCCTGCCGCGTCGGCGTCGTGATCTGCGCCCCGGTGAGATCGGTGACATAAAACACGTCGACCACGCGCTCGCCGAAAGTGGCGACGTGGGCGGAAGCAATATTGAGATTGAGCTTCGACAGCGTCGTGGTCAGTTCATAAAGCAGCCCCGGCCGGTCGAGCCCGGTGACCTCGACCACGGTATAGCGGTTCGACCATTGATTGTTGACGGTGACTTCCGGCTCGATGGCGAATGCCTTCAGGCGCCCCTTCGGCGGCGCACGTTTGGCAACTGTCTCCGGCAATTTGAGCTCGCCGCGCACCGCTTTCTCGATGGCATCGCCGATCCGCGCCGCGCGCCGCGCCTCATCCTCGTCGCGTTCGAATTCGCGCGACACCGCGATGGTGTCGAGCGCGAGCCCGTCGGTGGTGGTGTAGATCTGCGCGTCGACGATATTAGCGCCGGCGAGCGCACAGGCGCCGGCGATGATCGAGAGCAGCCACGGATGATCCGGCGCGAATACGGTGAGCTCGGTGACGCCGCGCGCCACATCGAAGCCGACTTGGGTGGCAAGTTTTTTCCCGGCCGCCTCGGTTCTCCGCACGAAGCGGGCATGGCCGAGCTTGTGCGGCAAATCGACCTTGAGCCAATAGGCCGGATAGTGCCGCTCGAGATAAGCGTCGAGCTCGGCCGCCGACCAGTCCGAAAGTTCGGCGCGGAATTCGGCTTGCGCGCTGGCGACGCGCTGGGCGCGATTGACCTCGGAGAAGCCGCCGGTGAGCACCGGCTCGGTTTCGTAATAGAGCGTGCGCATGAGCTGCGCCTTCCAGCCGTTCCACACCCCGGGCCCGACGGCGCGGATGTCGGCGGTGGTGAGAATCGTCAGCAGCTTGAGCCGCTCCAGCGACTGTGCCACGGCGGCGAAATTCTCGATGGTCTTGCGGTCCGACAGGTCGCGCGATTGCGCCACGGTCGACATCACCAGGTGCACTTCAACCAGCCAGGCGACGAGTTCGGTGTCGGCGGCGCTCAAGCCCAGGCGCGGCCCGAAGCGGCGGGCCAGTCGGGCGCCGGCGATCGAATGGTCCTCGACCCCGCCTTTGGCGATGTCGTGCAGGAACAGCGCGACGCAGAGGACCGGCCGGTGCTGCGGCTGGATCGTCTTTATCAGTTCGCTGGCGAGCGAGACTTCGGGGTTTTCGCCGCGCGCGATCTCATTGAGCGTGCCGAAGCAGCGGATCAGGTGCTCGTCCACCGTGTAGTGATGGTACATGTTGAACTGCATCATCGCGACGATGCGGCCGAAAGCCTGGACGAAGGCGCCAAGCACGCCGGCTTCGTTCATGCGGCGCAGCACGATTTCGGCGGTGTCCGGAGCGGCCAGGATTTCCAGAAACAGGCGATTGGCTTCGTCGTTGTCGCGGACTTTCTTGTCGATCAGCTTGAGCGAACGGGTCGCTGTGCGCAGCGCCTCGGGATGAAATTCGAGATTGTGCTGCTGCGCCAGCCGGAACATCCGGATCAGATTGACCGGGTCGCGCCGGAACACGTCGGCGCGCGCGATATTGATGCGGTTATTGTCGACGATGAAGTCGTCGCTCAGTTTTTTCGGGCTCGGCGCCGGGCGCAACCGCGCGATCATCCGGCTTAGCACCGGCGCCGGCTTGGCCTGCCGCTCCTCGAGCCCGGCGCAAAGAATGGCGGTCAGATAGCCGACATGCTTGGCGGTGAGGAAATAATGCTTCATGAAGCGCTCGACATCGCGCAAGCCGGGATGCGCGGTGTAACCAAGCCGCACCGCGATATCGCGCTGGATGTCGAAC
The DNA here is from genome assembly GCA_046730495.1 of Pseudomonadota bacterium. Taxonomy (GTDB): domain Bacteria; phylum Pseudomonadota; class Alphaproteobacteria; order Rhizobiales; family Xanthobacteraceae; genus BOG-931. The sequence continues at coordinate 3,627 of JBKPIZ010000345.1, read as the reverse complement.
GACAGCCGCTCTTCGGCGCGGCCGGCGACGAAATGCATGTTGCAGCGGACCGACCACAAGAAATCCTCGCAACGGCGGAACAGATTATATTCGTCGCGGTCGAATACACCGCGCTCGATTAGTTCTTCCGGCTCGCGCACGCGATAGACGTATTTGGCGATCCAGAACAAAGTGTGCAGGTCGCGCAAGCCGCCTTTGCCGTCTTTGACGTTGGGCTCGACCACGTAGCGGAATTGGCCGGCGCGGCGATGGCGCTGCTCGCGCTCGGCGAGCTTGGCGGTGACGAATTCGGCGGCGCTGCCTTGCGCCACTTCCTTGTCGAAGCGGGCAGTCAGCTCGTTGTAGAGCTTGACGTCGCCGAACAAATACCGCGACTCCAGGAGCGCGGTGCGGATTGTCATGTCCGCCTTGGCCTGGCGAATCGATTCATCGACCGAGCGCGTGGCGTGGCCGACCTTCAGTCCCATATCCCACAGGCAATAGAGCAGGGCCTCGGCGACCGACTCGCCCCACGCGGTCTGTTTGTAGGGAAGAAGAAACAGAAGATCGATGTCCGAGCCCGGCGCCAGCAGCCGGCGGCCATAGCCGCCGGTCGCGACCACCGCCATGCGCTCGGCCTCGGACGGCACCCGCGATGGATAAAGCTCGCTGCCGGCAAACTCGAACAGAATGCGGATGATCTCGTCCTGCAGCAAAGCGAGCCGCTCGGCGCAACGGCGGCCGTGGCGATCCTTGAGCAAAAGCTCCTCGGCGCGGACGCGGGCCGCCGTCAGCGCCGTCTTGAGGTGCTGGGCGACGGCGGTGCGCATATCCCGGTCACGGCCGGCATGAAGCTCGGCGAGCCGCTTGAGATCGGCGGCCAGCGCGGCCGGGTCGATCAATTCACTGGCGGTCCGCGGCGATCGTTGGATGTCCAGCATCGTCATTACGCTTAGCGGAGCGGGCGCGGAGTGTCATCGCGATCCGACGCCACCGTGGTCGCGCACCGCTGGGATTGGCGGCGGCGAAAGCGCCGGCGCCGGTCACGCTCTACCGGTGGCTTCGGTATAATCATTCTATGTTCGCACCATTACATAGTCATTTTTTCCGATTGACGCCTCTGGCGGCCGCTCCTATGGAAAAAACATAGTTTGGAGGTTGTCATGCTTCATCGCCGCCAGGTCCTTCATCGCCGCCAAGTCCTTCATCGCCGCCAGATCCTCGCCGGCGCGGCGGGCGCCGCGCTTTCTCCCCTTGCAGCCCTTGCACCCTTCGCCTTTGGCCGCCCGGCGCGCGCCGCCGACAAGCCGTCGGAGATTCGCATCGATTGGGCGACCTACAATCCGGTGTCGATGGTGCTGAAAGAGAAAGGTCTCCTGGAAAAGGAATTCGCCAAGGACGGCATTGGCGTCCGCTGGGTGCAGTCGCTCGGCTCCAACAAGGCGCTGGAATTCCTCAACGCCGGCTCGATCGATTTCGGCTCGACCGCGGGCTCGGCTGCGCTCCTCAGCAAGATCAACAGCAATCCGATCAAGTCAATCTATGTCTATTCGCAGCCGGAATGGACGGCGCTGGTGACGCGGAAAGACACCTCGATCAACAAAATCGAAGACCTCAAAGGCAAGCGCGTGGCGGTGACCCGTGGCACCGATCCGCACATTTTCCTCGTCCGCGCTCTGCTTTCGGTGGGCTTGAGCGAGAAGGACATCAGCGAGGTGTTGCTGCAGCATCCGGACGGCAAGACCGCGCTCATTCGCGGCGACGTCGATGCCTGGGCCGGCCTCGACCCGATGATGGCGCAGGCGCAGGTCGAAGACGGGGCGCGGCTGTTCTATCGCAACAGGGACGCCAACACTTACGGCATCCTCAACGGCCGCGAGGAGTTTCTCAAAACCTATCCCGATCTGACGCGGCGCGTGCTCGCGGTCTACGAGAACGCGCGCAAATATTGCCTGGCCAACTACGACGACGAGAAGCGCGTGTTCATCGAGGCGACCAAGCTTCCCGGCCCGGTGGTCGATATCCAGCTCAAGGAGCGCACCGATCTGACTTTCAATCGCATCGGCGCGCCGCAGCGCGACACCATCCTCAAAGCCGGATTGGCGCTGCAGCAGGCCGGGGTCATTCCCGGCAATGTCGACGTCAAAAAGGCGCTCGACGATCTGGTCGACGATCGCTTCGTCAGCGCGGCTTAGCCGCTATCGTCAATGCGAGCCACGGGTCCGGCCCGAAGTGGCCGGCCCGATGACAAGCTCCGCGAAGCAATCCAGTCTGAAGCGCCGCTTTTGGATTGCTTCGTCGCTGCGCTCCTCGCAATGACGAGCCTCGCGTTTGGGCGAGGCGAGATGGGCAATTGCAAAACCCGACGCCACCATGTCTCTTGTCAGTATGACACTCGCTGCCGAAGGCACACCGGCGCAGGAACGATCGGCGGCAAACCGCCGCGCGCGGTTCATCCGGCCCGCCCTGGGCCTGATCGTGCCGGTGACGTTGGCACTGGCCTGGGAAATCGTGGTGCGGCTCGGCTGGTCGACCGGGCGCCTGGCGCCGCCGCCCTCGGTCATCTTCCAAACCTTCGTCGATCTCGCCCGCACCGGCGAATTGCAGCGCGACACCTTGGTGACCTTGTCGCGGGTCGCCGCCGGCTTTGCGCTCGGCGCCGCGGTGGCGACCGTGGCCGGCGCGGCGACCGGTTATTCGCCGCTCTTACGGCGGCTCCTTGATCCCAGCCTGCAAGCTTTGCGCGCGATTCCGTCGATCGCCTGGATCCCGCTGTTCATTTTGTGGCTCGGGATTTTCGAGGCGTCCAAAGTGACGCTGATTGCGGTCGGCGTGTTCTTTCCGGTCTATCTCGGCCTGATGGGCGCGATCCAATCGGTCGATCGCAAGTTGGTCGAAGTCGGTCGGGCCTTCCGGCTGTCCGATTTCGAAATGGTGCGGCGGATTTTGCTGCCGGCGGTGTTGCCCGCTTATGTGATTTCGCTGCGCTCCGGGCTCGGGCTCGGCTGGATGTTCGTCGTCGCTGCCGAACTGATGGGTGCGTCCGAAGGTCTGGGTTATTTGCTGATCGACGGCCAGCAGCTCGGCAAGCCGGCCGAAATCATCGCCGCTATCGTTGCCTTCGCCATCGTCGGCAAGGCCACCGATTGGCTGATCGCGCTCGCCGCGGCGCCGTTCCTGCGCTGGGAAGATGTGGTGCGGCATGACTGAAAAATTCAATTTTGCGCTGGATTCCCGCTGGCGTGGGAATGAGCGGAGATAGCTGGCGCTGCCATGCTCGTGCTCGACCATATCGGCAAGACTTATCCCAACGGCGTGCATGCGCTCGGCGGCGTGTCGCTTGAAGTCGAGCTTGGCGAAATCGTCGCCGTGATCGGCGGTTCGGGCTGCGGAAAGTCGACGCTGCTCCGCGCCATTTCCGGGCTCGATCCGGCGAGCGAAGGCACGGTGAAGCTCGACGGCGAGCGGATCGGCGCGCCACATGAGAAAATCGGCATCATTTTTCAGGAGCCGCGGCTCCTGCCCTGGCTGAAAGTCGCCGACAATGTCGGCTTCGGCCTCAATGGCCGGCCGAAGGCCGAGCGCGCCGAGCGCGTCGCCGCGGCGCTGCGCCGCGTCGGCCTTGTCGACAAGGCCTCGGTATGGCCG
>JBKPIZ010000344.1:0-5879 GCA_046730495.1 Pseudomonadota bacterium | reverse complement strand
AGCATTCTGATAGGCGGTGAGAAATTGCACGCGCCGTTCAACCATCTCGTCGAACGACTCCGACAAATGCTCGGCGTCGCGCTTGGCGCTGGCCGGCTCGGCCAGTGCCTCGACGGCGGCGCGATCGATCGCGGCGCGCCGGCCCCAGTGAAAGGCCGCCTGGTTCATGGCGACGGCTTGGCCGTTCAACTCAATTGCCCGCTCGATCGCCCCGGCGGACAGCGGAACGGCGCCGAGCTGATAGGCATAGCCGACGAGAAACATATTGGCGCCGATCGATTGCCCGAACAGGGCATTGGCCAATCGGGTGGCGTCAATGAAATGGGCATGGTCGCGACCGGCGTCGGCGACGATGGTGCGTTTGAGCCGTTCGCTCGGCAGCGAGAAATCGGCATTTCGCGTGAACTCGCCCGGTAGAAACTCGTTGGTGTTGACGACCATCTGCGTGGCGCCGTGCTTCACCGCCGCCAGCACCTTGTGCGTTCCGGCGACGACGATGTCGCCGCCGAGCACCAGGTCGGCGCGCCCAGCGGCGACGCGGATGGCATGAATATCCTCCGGCGTGTTGGCAAAACGGATATGGCTGAAGACGGCGCCGCCTTTTTGCGCGAGCCCCGCCATATCGAGAACGCCGACTCCCCTGCCCTCCAGATGCGCGGCCATCCCCAAAACACCGCCGATGGTCACGATGCCGGTACCGCCGACGCCGGTGACAATGATGTTGTAGGTCTGGTCGATCGTCGGCAGCTTCGGCTCCGGCAGTTGCCCAACGTCGTGATCGGCGGCGACGCCGATTCCTTTTTTGAGCTTGGCGCCGTGCACCGTGACGAATGAGGGACAGAATCCCTTGACGCAGGAGAAATCCTTGTTGCAGCTCGACTGATCGATGGTGCGCTTGCGCCCCCACTCGGTTTCGAGCGGCTGGATGGAAACGCAGTTCGATTGAACACCGCAATCGCCGCAACCCTCGCAGACCAGCTCATTGATAATGACGCGTTTATCCGGATCGGGATAAGTGTGCCGCTTGCGGCGCCGGCGTTTCTCGGCGGCGCAGGTCTGATCGTAGATCAGGACCGTGACACCCGGAATCGCCGCGAGCTCCTTCTGCACGGCGTTGAGATCGTCGCGATGATGGATGGTAAGGCCCGCCGGCCATTGTGTGTCGCGCGGATATTTGCGGGGCTCGTCGGTCACTACGACGACGCGCGCGGCGCCCTCGGCCGCGACTTGCCGCGCCACTTGCGGTACCGTGAGCCCGCCGTCGTTAGGCTGGCCGCCGGTCATCGCCACCGCGTCGTTGAACAGAATCTTGTAGGTGATGTTGGTATTCGACGCGATCGCGGCGCGGATCGCGAGATAGCCGGAATGATTGTAAGTGCCGTCGCCAAGATTCTGAAAAACGTGCTGACGGTTTGAGAACGGCGCCTCGCCGATCCAATTGGCGCCTTCGCCGCCCATCTGCGTGTAGCCGAGCGTCGAACGGTCCATCCACTGCGCCATGTAATGGCAGCCGATACCGGCATAGGCGCGCATGCCCTCGGGCACGACGGTGGAGGTGTTATGAGGACAGCCCGAGCAGAAATACGGGATGCGCTGAGCGACGTCGGTCGTCTCCGCGGCGATGCGCTGGAATTCCTTAAGCCGCGCCACCCGCGCGCCGATGTCGTCGCTGCGATGATATTTGAGGAGCCGCTCGCCGAGGCAGATCGCAACCTCATTGGGATCGAGCGCGCCTTTGACCGGGAACAGCCAATTGCCGGCTTCATCCTTTTTGCCGATGCAACCCGGCTGGTTGGCCGTGCCGTAAAGCTCTTCGCGAACCTGAACCTCGATCAGCGAGCGCTTTTCCTCGACCACGATGATCAGATCGAGGCCCTCGGCAAATTCCGCCAATTCGCGCCGGCTGAGCGGCCACACGCAAGCGACTTTGTAGAGGCGGATGCCAAGCTCGTTGCACTTAAGCTCATCGATGCCGAGTTCATCAAAAGCCTGACGGACATCGAGATAGCTCTTGCCGGTGGTGATGATGCCGATTTTTGGATTGCGTCCGCCGGAGGTGATAGTGCGATTGAACTTGTTGGCGCGAACGAAGGCGAGCATGGCGTCGCGCTTGTGGTCGTGCAGGCGGGCTTCCTGCGCCAGAATCTGATCGTGCAACCGGATATTGAGGCCGCCCTCGGGCATGCGGTAGTCGTCAGGTGTGACGATGTTGATCCGCTCCAGGCTGGCGTCGATCGCCGCGGTCGACTCGATCGTCTCGTGCATGGTCTTGAGCGCGGTCCAGGCGCCGGTGTAGCGCGACATCGCCCAGCCATAGAGACCGTAATCGAGAACTTCCTGGACTCCCGCCGGATTGAGGACCGGAATCATCACGTCGATGAAGTGATATTCCGACTGGTGGGCGGTCGTGGACGATTCCGCAGTGTGATCGTCGCCCATCAAGGCCAGCACGCCGCCGTGCTGTGCCGAGCCGGCGAGATTGGCATGGCGGAACACGTCGCCGGTGCGGTCGACGCCAGGGCCCTTGCCGTACCACATGGCGAATACGCCGTCGTATTTGCCCTCGCCACGCAACGCGGCTTGCTGCGAGCCCCAGACCGCGGTGGCCGCCAAGTCTTCGTTGATGCCGCCCTGAAAACGAACGTCGCTTTTGTCGAGAAAGCGCGAGGCGCGCAGAAATTGGCTGTCGAGGTTGCCCAGCGGGGAGCCGCGGTAGCCGGTCACGAAACCCGCGGTGTTGAGGCCATTGCGGCGGTCAAGCTCCTTCTGCATCAGGCAGAGCCGCACAAGAGCTTGGAACCCAGTCACGAAGATGTGGCGCTGGCCGAGATCGTATTTATCGTCCAGTGTTACGTCGCGCAGCGCCATTAGCACCCTCCAAGTGCCAGTCTGCCCTCCCGCGGCTGATATTTCCAGACAGGAGTTTTCTATGCACCGAAATATAGGGTGCGCCGGTGACGGAACAACCTTCAGGACGGAGTGGCGGCGAGCATCGCGCAGCGCTTCGCAAGGCGCGGGGTGAAGCGGCTAGAATCCGCGGCTGCAAGCGCTGCAGCAGCAGCGGGATTTCGGCGGCCGGCACGGCCTTGCTGAAGAGAAATCCCTGCACCTGCATGCAGCCTTCGGCGCGCAGGATTTCAAGCTGTTCCTCGGTCTCAACCCCCTCCGCGGTGGTGATCATGCCCAGGCTGGAACCGAGCCGCATGACGGCGCGGATAATGGCCATGCAATCGTTATCCTTGCCGAGTTCGCGGATGAAGGAGCGATCAATTTTGATTTTGTCGAACGGAAAGCTGCGCAAATAGCTCAATGACGAGTAACCGGTGCCGAAATCGTCCATGCAGATCCGCACGCCGAGGTCGCGGAATTGATGCAAGGCGTCGAGCACGTTGCGGTCCGCCTGCAACAGGACGCTTTCGGTGATTTCCAATTCGAGACGCGATGCCGCAAGGCCGGATTGACCGAGCGCGGAAACGACCGACAAAGCCAGCATCGGGTTGCGGAACTGGACCGGCGAAAGGTTCACAATGAGGCCGATTTCCTCGGCCACCGGGATAAACTCGTCGGGAGAAACCAGACCGCGCTCCGGATGCTTCCAGCGCAGCAGCGCCTCGAATCCGCAGACTTCGCCGCGGGCGAGGTCGATGAGCGGCTGATAATTGAGCTCGAACTCGTCGCCCTGAAGCGCTTTGCGCAGATCGAGCTCTAGCTTGCGGCGCTCCTGCATCTGCGCATCCATCTCCGGCTGGAAGAAATGGTAGGTACCGCGTCCATCGGACTTCGCGCGGTAAAGCGCCATATCGGCGTTGCGCAGGAGTTGATCGGGTTCGCTGCCGTCGGCAGGCGCCATCGCAATGCCGATACTGGTGCCGACGATCAACTGGTGTCCTTGCACCTCGAAGGGCTCGGCGAGCTCGGCGATGATCTTGCGGGCAAGCTCGCTGGCGCCGGCCGGCGTGGCGTGCCGTTGCACGATCGCAAATTCGTCCCCGCCCAGCCGCGCCACCGTGTCGCTCGGGGCCACCACCCGTTGCAAGCGTTCAGTGACCGCGCATAAGAGCGCATCGCCGACTGAGTGACCCAGCGAATCGTTGACGCTCTTGAACCGGTCGAGACGAGAAACATCACCGCAATGTGATCGCCCCGTCCAAGCGCCTTTTCCATCTTGTCCTTGAACAAGACGCGATTGGGCAGATTCGTGAGCGCGTCGTGGCGGGCCATATGGATGATCTTGGCCTCGGCTTGGCGGCGTTCGGTGACATCTTCGTAGGTCACGACCCAACGGCCGTCCGCCGTCGGGCAATACAGACAGGCGACGACACGGCCATTGTGGAGTTCATAAAGATGCGGCTTGGCGGTGCGTTCCCTCAAGAACTCGGCCTGTTCGGCCAAGAGTTGCTCGACGTTCTTGCCGCTGTGATTATGGACGCCGATGCTGATCGCCAGCACCTCCTTGTAGCTGGTGCCGAGTTTGATCTGATCGGGCGGAAGCTTGAAAATCTCCAAGAAACGCCGGTTAAAGACTTCCAGCCGGTTCTGCGCATCGTAAAGGCAGAGACCCTGCGACATGTTTTCCAGGGCGGCATCGAGCAACAGGTTGGACTGGCGCAGTGACCATTCCTGCTGCTTGAGCCGGCTGACATCGCCGCACAACACGATGAAGCCGCCGTCGCTGGTCGGGCTGCGGCTTAAACGCAGCCAACGGCCGTCCGCCATGAGGGTTTCGCTGGTCGCATGCAGGTTCTTGTCGCGCCGCATCAGCATATGCGAGGCGTCAGCTGCGCCGCGCAGCGCCGGCGTCAACTGCGCCAGCGGCGTGCCGGGCTCGAGCAGTCCCGCCGATTTGCCAAGGAAATCCGCAGCCTGAGCGTTTGCCAGCACGATGACGTCAACGGCGTCAACGACGACAACACCTTCCTGCGAACACTCAAGCGCGTCGGCGAGCCGCGCCTGTGCGCTGCGACGTTGCTCGACTTCACGGTCCATCATCGCCTTGATGTTGTTGCGCATCACTCCCATCGCGGCGAGCAGCGCACCGAGCTCATCGGCGCTGCCGCGCGGCACCGCGATGTCGAGTTTGCCGGCGGCGATGCGCTCGGCCACGCCGGAAGCGACCGCAACGGGTCCGACGATGCGGCGAGCAAGAGCCCAAGCCACGGCACCGGACAAAAGCAGCGCCAGCACCGTTCCGGCGATGTTGAATTGCATGTCGTGCGCCACGGTCCCGCGCGCGTTTTGCCGGTAGAGAAATCCGTCGCCGGCGGTGTAATTCACCAGGAGGTCGATCTGCTCGTCGACATTGCCGGCGTAGCGATCGAGCGTCTCCCAGTTCACATCGGCGGTCGCGCCGCCGATCAGTCGCTCCGATACGCCCTTCCAGGCTTCAACCGCATCGCGCACGTTTTCGGCGGCACGGGCCGTCGCGCATCGCTCTTGTTTGAGCTGCATGCCGGCATGCCGCCTGTCGGCGCCGATGCCTCGCGGCTTGCGGCAGCTGCCGAACAGCTGGTGGACGAGCGAAGGCTGCAATGGAAAGATTGGACGCGGTTTTCGAGCCGCCAGGGGCGCGAGATGACTTTGGGTGGCGTGATCGGCGAATGGACGCTTAGAGGCGACCTCCAGGAGTTGCTGCCTTGGTTCTGGCTGGGTCAATGGCTCCACGTCGGTAAGGAAACCACAATGGGTCTGAATGCGGGGGCAACTGCCCTGCATAACGGATGCCCTGATGAAGAAGGGATTACGGATCAGCTACCCGCGCCCATTCCTCAATGACCCGAGTTTGAATGGATGCCCTGATGAAGAAGGGATTAGGACAGCTGCTGGATGGTTTTCTTGTTAGCCATTGTGTTTGAACGGATGCCCTGATGAAGAAGGGATTA
>JBKPIZ010000343.1:0-5087 GCA_046730495.1 Pseudomonadota bacterium | reverse complement strand
ACGACGCCACAGCACGCGCTCGACTACGAATCCCGCATCGATCGCGTTTTGACGCAACTCGAACAATGCCGCGTGCCGACGATTGCCGCGATTACCGGCGCCTGCACCGGCGGCGGCGCCGGTATCGCCGCCTGCTGCGATTTGCGCATCGGCACCAAGACCACGCGGATCGGATTTCCGATCGCGCGCACGCTCGGCAATTGTCTGTCGATGTCGAGCATCAGCCGGCTCACCGCTTTGGTCGGACCAGCGCGCGTGAAGGATCTGATCTTCACCGCGCGGCTCGTCGGCGCCGAGGAAGCCGCGAGCCTCGGGCTCCTCAACGAAGTCGTCGAGGATTTGCCGGCGCTGCAAAAGCGCGCCGATGAGCTCGCCACCCTGATCGCCGGCCATGCGCCGCTGACGCTCAACGCCACCAAACAGGCTTTGGTGCGACTGACGCGCCGGCTGTCGCGCGAGGAAGGCGAGGATCTGATCCTGATGTGCTATATGAGCCGCGATTTCCGCGAAGGCCTCGACGCCTTCCTCAACAAGCGCGCGCCGAAGTGGTCCGGGGAATAGTACTTCGTTGTCATTCGATCACCTCGTCGGCGCGGCCGGACAAGGTCAGCGGCACGGCAATGCCGAGCGCTTTAGCGGTTTTTAGGTTGATGAACAACTCGATTTTAGTACCCTGCTGCACCGGCAGTTCGGCAGGCTTTGCGCCTTTGAGAATACGACCGACGTAAACGCCCGGGAGCCGATCAGTTCGACCTTCTGCCCAACGATATTCAATCGCGACGTTTTGACCTTCAACATAGCCGATTTCTTGCAAGCCGCGACGGAAGGCAGCCACCATAGGCTGGTAGCCATCGGCCGACGCCACATTGAGAAAGCCGATCACCGGCATCGCCTGCTGCTGCGCATAGGCGATCGGCGCGCGCGCAAGCGTCGCACTGCTCAGAGCCACACCAATGACGAATTCGCGTCGTCGCATGGTCCGCGCCCCTGCAGAGACCAGTGCATTCGAACGGCAGCGAGTATCAAATCAGGAAATTAGCCCGGACGGAATGGGGCAGCGAACCGCTGCTACCCCTCCCCGCGCTTGCACTCGGGCGCGCGCGGCGCGGCCCGGATGTGGGGGGAAGATTATTTTCGCGAAATCGACTCGCTTCATTCCATCACGGCTGATTCGAACTCACTTCGCTGCGACCACGTTGTATGCCGCCAGCGGGCGAGTGATGCCTTTGAGCACGAAATCGCCGACCGGCTCGACGGCGATCGCGTCTTCAATCGCCATAAGGACGCGCGGGCTTATGAGGATCTGCCCGGGCTTGGCCTCGTCGCACAGGCGCGACGCCACATTCGACACCGTGCCGATAGCGGCATAGTCGAAGCGGCCTTCGAAGCCGATGGTGCCGAGCGTCGCATAACCATGCGCGATGCCGATGCCGAAGCCGAGGTCGTGGCCAAGCCGCCGCCACTTCTCGATCAGCGCGCCGAGCGCCGCGCGCATATCGAGCGCCATGCGCACCGCTTGCAGCGCCGGATTGTCGACCGGCACTGGATCGTTAAACACCACCATGACGCCGTCGCCGGCATAACGCTCGAGCGTGCCGCTATATTTGATGATGATCTTGCCAATGGCCTCATGATACTGCCGGAGCAGGCTCATCACGTCTTCGGGGTCGGCACTTTCCGAAAATCCGGTGAAGCCGCGCAAATCGCAGAACAGCGCGGTGATCTCGCGGCGATGGCTTTCGAGCTGCTTTTCCGTTCCAGAGGCAACAATCAGATCGGCAACCTGCGGCGGCAAAAAGCGCCGCAGCCGGCCCATGCGCTCGATCTCGCCGACCTGGTCGGCGACGCGGGCTTCGAGCTGCTGGTTGAGCTTGACGACTTCTTCCGTTCGCTGCCGCAACTCGCTCAGCAGCCGCGCGTTCTCGATGGCGATGACCGCCTGCGCGGCGAAGTTCTGCACGAGCGAGACTTGCTGGTCGGTGAACGGTCGAACTTCCTTGCGGTAGACGGTCAGTGCTCCGAGCAGCACTTTGTCTTTGCGAAGGGCGACAACAAGGGCGGTTCGAGCGCCGCCCAGGTCTACCACTGCTCGACGAAGCGGATTACCCAGCCGATACGCATCCTCGTCCATCTGATTGCTGTGAATAAGCTCCTCGCCCTCAACAAGCCGCCAATGGGCGTCTCCTGGCCGAGGCTGGTCCATTCCTGTCTGGAAATAAGCCGCAAGCGCGTCCGGCACGCCGCGCTGCGCAGCGCGTTCAAAGCGTTCTCCGTCGTAGGTCGTCACGAACCCGAACGCGGCCTCACAAAGATGTAGAGCCTTGTCGAGGATTGTGACGAATACTGGCTCCAAATCGCCCGGCGAGGAGCTGATGATTCGCAAGACGTCCGCAGTTGCCGTCTGCTGTTCGAGGGATTCCCGAAGCTCATTGAGTAGCCGCGCATTTTCGATCGCGATCACCGCCTGCGCGGCGAAATTCGTCAGCAGTTCGACTTCCTTGTCGGCAAAGAGGCGCACTTCTTGGCGATAGATCACGATCGCGCCAACCAACACGTCATCTTTAAGCAGCGGAATGTCGATCAAAGTCCGCGCGCCCGCGAGCTCCACCGTGGCGACACGCAGCGGGTCGCGTTCGGCGTAGGCCACTCCCGCTCTGAGATCCTCGGTCTGATTGACCTGCTTGGTCGTGACCAGGCGGGCAAGACCCGTATGCGGTCCGGGACGAATGGTGGGATTAGCCCGCCACCATTCGTTTACGGCTGCCGGCGCGCCGTACATCGCGACGATGGTAAATTCATCGTCGTCGCAGAGGAACAAATTGCCGAATTTGGCGCCGCAAATGTTTACGGCATTGACGAGGATCGCTTCAAAAACCGGAGTGAGATCGCCGGGCGAACTCGAAATGACCTTGAGAACCTCCGCGGCCGCCGTCTGCTGCTGCAGCGATTCGCGCAGTTCGCTGAGCAACCGCGCATTCTCGATCGCGATCACCGCCTGCGCGGCGAAATTTTTGACCAGTTCGATCTGTTTGTCGGTAAAGGGGCGAACTTCCTGGCGGTAGACGATGAGGGCGCCGATCATCTCATTGTCGTTGAGCATTGGCACTGCAACGAAGGTCCGGACGCCCCCAAGTTCAACGGCGGCTACAATGCTCCTATCGACTCGTCTGATGTATCGCGGATCCGCAGCTAAATCAGTAACGTGAAGCACGGTTTTAGTTGCCAGCATCTTACCGATTGGGTTGTCCTGGCCCCGAGCCAAAGGTGAACGACGGCGAGCCTCGTCGAAAGCGGCCGGCGTATTGTAGGTGGCGACGAGATGCAGGACCTCGCCATCCCAACGAAAAATGTTGCCGAAATTTGCGTCGCAGAGCCGCGCTGCACTTTCCAGCATGGCCTGAAAGACTGGCTGCAGATTGCCTTGCGAACTCGATATGACGCGCAGAACTTCCGATGTCGCCGTCTGCTGTTCTAACGCTTCGCTGAGATCGGCTGTCCGCTGCCGCAGTTCATTCACCAGCCGCGCATTCTCGATGGCGATCACCGCCTGCGCGGCGAAGTTCTGCAGTAGCTCAATCTGTTTATCAGTAAATGGCCGTACCTCTTGTCGATATATTGCAATGGCGCCGATAACGTCATTTTCCTTAAGTAGGGGAACCGCGCCCAAGCTGCGCGCGTTCGCAAGCTCGATTGTGGCAATGCGCATTTTATCTTTGAAAGTCGTTTCAACCTTGACGTCAGCGATGTGCACCAGCCGTTTCGTCTCAAGGATAACGCCAAGGCCGCTTTTTGGGTGGGGATGAACTAGCGGTTCGCGCTCAAAATATTCGCGGTATGCGGGCGGCGCACCATGCGTTGCGGCGATGCGGAAAGCATCGCCTTCCCGAAGCCACAAATTACCGAATTTGGCTTCGCAGATGCCCGTAGCGCTTCCGAGTATCGCTTGAAACACGGGCTGCAGCTCGCCGGGTGAACTGCTAATGACGCGCAAAACGTCGGCCGTGGCCGTCTGCTGCTGCAGCGACTCGCGCAGCTCCTTGAGCAGCCGCGCATTCTCGATGGCGATCACCGCCTGCGCGGCGAAGTTCCGTAGCAGCTCAATCTGCTTGTCGGTAAAGGGACGAACTTCCTGGCGGTAAATCACGATTGCCCCGATCAGGGCGTCGTCCTTGAGCATCGGGACGATGACTTGAGTTCGCGCGCCGCCGTGCTCGGCAAAAAAGCCGGGAACAGGTTCAGCCGCCTTGTCGGCACTATGGCTCACCTGTTTTGTCCGTATGACATGCTCCATTGCGGTGCCTGGTGCGGGCGGAAACGGCCCCCGCCGCGTTTGTGCCTCGAGCAAGGCCGCGGGCGTATTGAATTGCGCCACCGGGTAAAGGTTTTCACCGTCGAACCGGAAAAGGGTTCCGAAATTGGCATTACAGATGCGAGTCGCGTCCTCCAGGATTGTGCGAAATACTAATTCCAGATCGCCGGGCGAACTTGAAATGAGTCGTAATATTTCGGAGTTCGCGGTTTCCCGCAGCAGCGCTTCGTCGCGCTCATGGGTAAGCCGGGCAACGACCGTTCCCTCACCGGCGACGGAAGCCCCGCGATTGCGCGCCGCATTTGGCGCATTGCTGTGCTTCGGCGCCGCCGCCTTGCGGCGTCGCGGCTTGACCGATCCGGCACCAGTTCTGGAGCGCCGTTTCATTATCGCCCTGCAAGTATCGCCGGGACTGTAGCGGGTCCGGCTAGGCCCCCGGAAGTGGCTTGCGTCACCTTCCAAATAGCCGCGGCCCGGCAATGCGCGGCGGGTCGTCAGAAATACTTCCCCTCCCCCTTGCTTACCCCAACTTGATATTCGCTTCCTTCACCACGCGGCTCCACAACGCCATCTGGTCTTCCACATAGGCGCGGAATTCCTCGGGCGAATTCTGCCGCGATTCGATATTGCGAAGCGCGCGGTCACCTGCGGCGAAACGATCGCGGCATTGAATGCGGCATTGAGCTTTTTCACGATCGCGGCGGGCGTGCCATGCGGGACAAACACGCCGTTCCAGTCGTAGCCTTCGAAGCCCGCCAGCGTGTCCGACATCGGCGGG
>JBKPIZ010000342.1:0-11564 GCA_046730495.1 Pseudomonadota bacterium | reverse complement strand
CCGCCACAAACATCGCAACGCTCATGGCCGCTTCCGTTGCATTCTTGACAAGCGCCGATTGGCATACCTGCGAGGGAGCGCTTGCCAGTGCCACCACAAACGGGACAGGAAGTGGTTCTTTGGCCGTGACATTTAGGACACAAAAATCTGTTTGGCATCTCACCTAACTCTCGGCTGGTCAATACTCGGCTGCTTTCCCAACTCTCAGATCCGAGAGAGACCCGCGCAGATCCCTGCCCACTACTCTTTATCGATATCCCTTTGCGCCCCGGAGTACGGCATTAGTGAAGTCCGCACCGGTTATTTTGGTGTCGGTCAGATCCGCATCGGTCAGATCCGCACCGGTGAAATCCGCGTCGCTCAGATCAGCCGCGGAGAAATTAGCACGTGAGAGCTTCGCAAATGCAAAGTTTACATGTGCCAGAGCGGCCCCTTCGAAATTTGCGTCGGTCAGGTTCGTCTGCGAAAATTCGGTTCGAATCAGTCCCATGGATTGATTTCTCATATCAGCAGATGCTCGAATATGAGAAAGATTGGCGCCGCGCATGTCAGCGAGGTTAAAGCGCGCTGTCAGTTTGGCGCCCGAGAGATTGGCACCGGCGAACGTAGCCGCCTCCTGCGGAAGAGTCTGCAACCCGGCCGAAACGACAAGTGTTTCCAAATCCGCACCTGAGAGATCAGCATGGGAAAAATCCGCCCCCATAATCCATGCCAGGTTTAACCTTGCGCCTAAGAGCTTAGCCCCGACGAGCTTGCTCCCGACAAGCTTGGCTCCACGCAGGTCAGCTCCGGAAAGGTCCGCACCTGAAAAATCGACATTGCTGAAATCTAAATCATGAAGATCCGCACCTGCTAGCGACTTTCCAGCAAAGCTTGCTTTTTGACCAGCCGGCGTAGCGTCAAGTGTCGATTGCACTTGGGAGCGCGTGAGCTCGCCGGATAAAACGCCAGACGGTGCCAGTATCAGCCAAGTAATCCAGAACAGTTTTACCGCTGAGCGCATGCCCACTAGCTACACCGGATCTGCCACTTTATAAAGCGAGAGCAGTAAGTGCTGCCGCCGGTGCGCAGTGCGACACAGCATCGCGTGCTTCCGGAATGACCTCGAGAAGCTCATCGAATCTCTCCAAGGAAACACCCAGTCGTCGCGAGACTTCGGCAACAATACCCACTCCTATTCCGGCGGCTATGACGGGGGCGGCTGACGTCGCCATGCAACTCGACCTGACCAGCATGACCGCATCGACGATGGCGCGTATCTGTGCTTCTGCAAACCACCGTGCCAGCAAGTCCCAGGTTTTACTGTCTGCGTTGGCGGCATCGCTTCCTAACATGCGGGCAAGGCGCGCTTGAGACGCTGGGACGGTCTTTTCTCTCCCGTCAGCGGTCGCCATTAGATCGACACCCGCGGGCAAAGTGCCGAGGATACGGTGCACATCCGCCATTGTAGCAAAATTTTCGTTGATTAATGTCGTCCATAAACCGTTCAGTGGTGCGCTCTGCGCTGTTGCCATCACAAAGCTCCGGACCAGTCCGGTATAGATTAACTCGCCCATCGCAAGTCGCTGGGCATCCGTATAGCCGCGTGCCACGATCTTGCCCTCCGCAATTGGAACTACGTCAGTGGTCGTCGAGCCGACGTCAATGAATAAAGCTGCTTTGCGACGCCTGGCGATAACTGCTGCAGAAGCATGCCAGTTTGCGGATGCGATCTGTTCACTATGATGTCTCGCATCACGCCCAGTAACGAACCCAATTGGACCCGCGTAGATGGAGACATTCTCAAGCGCGCGCTCGGCAAGCGATGACAGCTGCTCGACGCCGTCTTGGCGTGAAGTAAAGATATCCGCTAGCTCCCCGGTCATCGTGATGACATTGCGATCGCCACGACCCATATCCTTGCGTGCTTGGAGAAGGGCATCCTCAAGGAGTCCCGTTCCGCTCCGCAGTGGCGACGCGTATTGGGCGGCTTTCACGATGCGCCCGTCTTCCGCACGCACCGCCTTGAGGTGAACACCGCCGATATCCCAACCTATGACAACGCCCATCTCAGCTCACGCCCATGTCAGCTCGCACATGAGTCGCTACCGTATGCAACGACATTTCGGTCCCGTCTAACTCATTATTTAACAGGCACTATCATGGAAGTCATACCAGTTATTGATCTCAAAGACGGAGATGTGGTCCATGCGCGCATGGGAATGCGCAGCGCCTATGCGCCTATCGAAACCTCATTGTCCCCGACGAGCCGACCAACCGACGTCGCGCGAGGGCTTTTGTCGATTTTTCCCTTCAAGAAATTTTATGTCGCGGATCTTAACGCAATCGAAAACAAAGGTAACAATCACGAAGCCCTGAAGCGGTTGAGCCTCGAGTTCCCTGAACTTGTGTTTTGGGTCGATGCCGGCATATCAAATGTTCACCACGCCGAACGTTGGCTCGAAGCTGGCCTTGGACACCTCGTCCTTGGCAGCGAAACGCAGCGAGACAGCGAGCTGATCCGTTATCTGTGTCGAAACAACCGCACCATCCTATCTCTGGACTTTCGTGGTGATGAATTTCTAGGCCCGCCCTCGCTTTTGAACGAGGCGGACATCTGGCCGACAAATGTGATCGTGATGACCCTTGCTCGCGTCGGCAGCGCCAGCGGGCCCGATATGAACTGGCTGACAACCATTAAGTCACGAACTGGTAAGCGCCAGGTCTACGCTGCCGGCGGCGTGCGCGACGCAAACGACCTTGCCTCACTCGCGGCAGCTGGAATCGCCGGCGCCCTGGTCGCGACAAGCCTGCATAATGGCAAACTGACAGGCGCACAGATTGCACGCCTGTCAGGATTATAGCCGCAGCTAGGCTGCAGCGAACGGGTGCTTGACTTGGTTGCGCTTGGCAACAACTTCAGCAACCTTAGGCTCACCGCTGATTGCGCGGGCGATCGCTTCCTTCGTTGCACGATAATTGAAATCCTGAATTTTCTTATCGTCAGCGGCTTCCCAGTGGATGAAGACGCCGACACAGATGAAGAGATTTTCGGCCTCATCCTGGGGGATGACTCCCTCGGCCACACTGTCGGCAACCGCCATGGCAACCGCATGCTGAGCGGGGCCGAACATCTGCACCGCTTGCTTGGCACCCTTGATCGTCACCTTGTTGTACAGAACGGTCGCAGGCTTGCACGCGAGGTTTGGCGCGACTAACGCGAGCAATGTGCTAAACCCGTCCTTGTTATTGGTAAGAGCATTTGCAAATGCAGTTTCGGCCGCACTGCCACGGGGGCCCATGATCAGATCGATATGGGCAACCTCATTACCCTCACCAACAAGCGATTCACCAACGCACAGTCCGTTTACCTTTGCCATCGCCATCTCCTCCCAAGGAACACACAACTTGCAGGCGGATGCCCGCTGGTACATCTATCCTTGTTTTCAGCACCCGGATTGGGCAGACCGGGCCGGTTAGCCAGATAGCGGCGGGTATGAAGCCCGCATCGCAAAGTCAATCACTGTTGCGGTCAGACAGCAAGATGGTCCGCAGTCGATGCGCAAAAAGAGTGGCCACCGTTAGGTCGGCACTGGTGCCGGGATTGATGGCCTTCTCTTTGAGCGCCGCATCCCAGGTCAGGAGAGCAGGAAGGACCTGGTCTGGTCGTTCGGCCGCCTGCAACATCCGCGCAAACTTGAGCGCCGCGCCTTGTACGCAGTGAGCTGTTTCGGCCCCAAGTTTTCGCGCGATGTGACTGTCCGGAAAGGCCGAGAGAAAACCCAAAAATGTGGCCAATGTCGCCCATTTAGCGTCTCCCCAACGGTGAATAGCGGACTCGAACAACGGTAAGCCGTGATCGAATATATCCGCAAAATCGGTCGCGTATTGGCGCGCCACCATGTCGCGGGTTGCCGCTTCGGACATAGCCTGCAGCAGACTAACCGTTGCCGGATTGAACACATCATGCTGAGCGCTATGACCGAGCCCCGCGGGTGCAGCGCGAACAATAGAGTGAAACGCAAGCTCCGCATCATCGACGTCGAGGTCTTGCAGAACCTGGTGAAGCGCGCTGCGCAAATTTGTGGCGTCGCGCTCGGCCGCCGTCGCAAGTGGGGCGCATAGCAGAATGATTCCAAGATTGGTGTTGGTGCCGACTGCCACGAGCGTCGCCATGACGGCGCGATGAATGCGGAGGCCGACCCGAGCGCCTTGCGCCGACAGCGGAGCTGCAGCTGCATCCGCACTGCGGACAAACTCATCCATTGTCATACGATGACCGTTGGCAAAAGCGTGAACATTGCCTGGCTTCGGAGCATCAAGCTCGGTGAGGCATGCCCATCTAAAAGCCGCCTCAATCCGCTCCGCACGCGAGGTCACGCCATAGCTCCTCGCAAGCCGCGTGCAGCGAGTGCGGCGACGAGGGCCTCCGCCAAGACAGAAGCGATGTTGACGGCAGTAACTTTCTGTAGGCCCGACCAGGCTGGCATGCTATTGACCTCCAGCACCGCTGGCCGGTCATCCGTTCCATAAACGATGTCAACCCCGACGAAATTGGCGCCAACTGCCGTGGCCGCCTGCAGGGCAAGCGTCTTCATTTCGTCATT
The DNA here is from genome assembly GCA_046730495.1 of Pseudomonadota bacterium. Lineage (GTDB taxonomy): Bacteria > Pseudomonadota > Alphaproteobacteria > Rhizobiales > Xanthobacteraceae > BOG-931. Next base: position 6,978 of record JBKPIZ010000342.1, on the reverse strand, counting down.
GATAACCACCGGGACCGGCCGACCGCCCCGCTTTATATTTGTTATCCAATGGTTGGAATGACGGCGCATCGCCGCAACGATGCGGCCTTGCACCACGAGAATACGAAAATCGTGATAACCGCCACGCCGTTTAACACCTATGAAGCGCTGGAGATAATAGACCCGGCCGGGCGTCTCTTCCGTTGTCGGAAGATCGTCCGGCTTCTGGACGAGCTTTAGTCCCCTCCCCTGCGATCCAAACAGCGGCTTGAGCACTAGCGGTCCCTGCATAGTCTCGCGTTCTGCGATCGCGTGCGCTTGTTCATATGATTCCGTCGCCCACGTTTCCGGGGTCGGGATACCGGCGCGCGCCAGCAAAAAGCTCGTCATCGACTTGTCAACGCAACGCTCGATTGCAGGTGCATCGTTCCAGACTGTAACGCCAAGTTCCCGCAAAGCATGCAGAACACCAAGCCGTAGGGTGACGGCTTCGAAAGTGCCGCCGGACATAGTGCGCACAACTACCGCATCAGGCAGCGTTTTGCTGAACCCATCCATATGTAATCCGCTAGCGCTCGCCGTCGCCATTCCACACGCAGATAACTGCACCGGAACTGTTTCGACACCGCGCGAAGAAAGCGCCGCGATAAGCTGTCGGGCATGCCAATCCATCGAATCGGTTACGAGGCCGATGAGCATGAGAGAGCCAAAGAGCTGACTGCAAAGCGCTCAGCTGAAGGATGCATCGAGCGATTCCAGATCAATGTCACCCAATCGAAAACTTTCACCGGTTTCCAGTGCTGTCACTGTAATTTTGGCTGGGCTGAACAGCATCGGATCGATAGCGTAAAAGTCACCTTTGGCGTGCCGGAAAATCTCTGAGAACGGTCGACCATAATCCCGCGAAGCCCTGCTGGGAAGCTTCTCAGCGAGCGCACGCGCCTCGTGGGCAGGTCCAGTTACATAAAGCTGGACCTGTCCCGCAAAAATGATCGCATCGTTGGTCCGGCCCATTGCTGTAACGAAGTCCGGATGCGGTGGACACAGCGGCGCTGCGCCAACGCCATCGACGATGCGTTCGAGTGAAAACCCCAGTTCGTGTGCCTTGTGCAGCGCGACTTCAAGCACTCGCGCAACGATCTGAGTGCAACCGACGAGACTTTGTGTCGGCGCGAAAATGATCGTCAGATCTTCTGGCTTAATCCGGCAGTGCTCTGCGACTGTTGCGACAATCCCTTGTGGCGGCGGCCGAGAACCTTCAATGACCAGGGTGCCGCGCTCAGCATTGTCGGAATAGTCCAAGTCCTTGAATAGCGGCTCGCGTCGGGCGAGTGCCCGCGCCGGTCCGGAACCGAGAGCAAAAAACGGCTTTCCGCCTGTCTCATCTGCGAGCTGCCATCCTGCATACTGGCTCGCGAGACATGCGATCACCGGATTTGAGGAGCGCACGACGAGTGTCCACGGCCATCGCGGTGTCGCCGACGATGGCAACAGCTCGACTTGCCCCAGCCCGCCCATGCAGATTTCGGCAATGCGGATCCCAGCCGCAATTCCACCGGGACTCTTGCTGCCTGCATCTATCAACGTTTCGCCAAGCTCACCGCGCGAGACTCCGATCCTCAGTTCTTCGGCATCATCGATCATTCGAGCCACGAGGGTAGCGGATCGCTGGTTCACGCTTAGTGTCGGCACGATCGACATCGCTACCCCCCTTGCATCCAAGCAAGAACCATTCGGCGTCGCTCATCGGCAACAGCTTTGGCTGCCGCCGCGGCCAAATCGCAAGCATAGACCGTACACACCGGCTCGCCAGCCTTTACCACGCTTTTGGGCTGGGGCCGGTCGGCGGTCCAGCTCGGCCATTCCAATGCTGGAACCGAAGCGATGTCGTTTTCAGCATAAGCGATCGCCGCGGCTTTGGCGCCCGGAGGATAGATTGGAGCAGCAGCTAAATTGCCGGCACAGGCCGCCATGTGCAGCCCGAAAAGCGATCCCTGCGGCGGCTCGAATATGTCAAGCGTCGCACCCGGCCTGGGATTGACATCCAACAGCCAGAAGCGATCGCCATCGACATGGAAGTCCACGCTGTTGAGGCCAACCAGTGATGCCGCCGCCGCGAACCCTTCAACGGCGCTCGTCAGCAAAACGATCATGTCGCCCGAAAGCATTGCCGGTCGTACTGCGCCCCCGTAACGGTATGGCTTTGTCGCTGTGGCCAGCACCCATTGCGTGCTGAACCCGATCACTGTCGAACGCGCGCCATCAGCGAGAAAAAGCGCCGATACGGTCGCGCCCGGAACCTTTCGCTGGTAATAAACCCTGCGGCTTATTGGTTGCGACGCCGGCCGGATATGGGCGCCGCCTGCGCCGCCTACACGCTTTGCGAGCCAGTCAGTCGGGTCGTGCGGCTTGGCGAACGAGAATTCCGGAACCGGAATCGCAAGCCCACCGCAGATCGCTGCAACGATTTCGGGATTCTTGACCCTGGTAACGATTGCCGCGTGATTGCCGAACAGCGGCCAGCGTGCAGCAACGCTTTGCAGGAGGCGGGGTCTGTCCTCGAATCCGCTTCCGCAAACCACCCCCATCAGTGGCCGATGCCGCTGGGCGAGCGCCTCCAAGCCTGCGATCAATGCACTCTCTGCAATCCCGTTCGCGAGCTTTCCAGTTAATCGAATGTGATCGCGCGCGACCTGCAATGTGTCTTGATCGCCGAAAAAATCCACCACAAGCGGCTGATAACCGCCACGCTGCGCCGACTGCGCCAGCGCGCGGCCTGAAATCGCCGCGATTAGCACGGCTGGCTTGTCAGACATTGAGCTCGCGCGCCAGTACAAACGCGTCGCGAAAGTCTAGCTGCACCGGTTTCGGTGCTGCGATCATCTTTTGAAATAGCCCAAACTCTGTTTTGTATTTGATATTACCGATCGCCAGTGGTCCCAAGCCGACCACGCCGTTTGGCGTCAGCGGATCGCCATTTGCCTGCATACCGAGACCTTCAACACCAGCCGGAGGAACCGCATTCACGTCGGCAGCAATCAGAATGTTCTTTGCGCCGCCAAGCTGCGCCTTTGACAAAATTTGCACACCCGCACGGCCAGCGCACAGCACGGCTTCGTTCTCGTTGAGAATGGCAGATTTTTTGCTGTCGTCGCTGCCGTCCGCCGGCCTAACCTCCACGTTAAAACGAGTTCTGATTTCATTCGCGCTATCGGCCACACGCTTGATGCCGTCATAGCCAACGATCGTAACACTACTTCGCTCGAGCGCAGCAATGACGGCGGAGGCATAACCGACCACTCCTGTCGCGCCAAATATAGCGAGCTTTAAGCCGTCAAGTCGCCGTTGATGCTTTTGCTTTAGGATTTTCTCGACGCAGGCGACCATCGCCGCGGCAGTCGTGAACGAACCAGCGGGATCGGCGAAAAAAGACATTCCAAACGGCGGCACTAGCGCTTTCTTGGCCTTCGCCAGCATGTCGAGCGCAACAGTAGCGTTTTTGCCGCCAAAGAACATCGCGGTGCGCACGCCTGTCCTCGGCGGACGCGAGAAGATTGCGTCTTGAACGAGCCCCGTTACCTCGTCGAGCGTCACATCGCTGTACGATAGGACAGCATCATAACCGGCATCGAGTGCCATGTTCGCATCGAATGGGCTGATATGTTTTGTGGGAGTGACCATATGAAGTATGTTTTTTTCCACCATCGACAGCTCCCATGTGTGATGTAAGGGGCGTTATTACTCTTGGACCTGCGTAACGATTTCCGCGCCGCGATTGAGACCGCTGCAAACCTGGATGTCCAGCCCCTTGCCGGCCGGGTGCTTTGTAGCAAGCTGCGCCAGCCGTTCGGCTTCTTTGGCTGATGAAGCGAATGCAAACCCCGTCGGCCCCCAGGAGCTCTGCCCTATCCCATGCGCGCCTGCGGCACGAAGAGCTGAAAGTACACTGCCGACAGCAGGGCTTGTAAAGCGACCTCCGCCCTGCGCCGCCGCGAAATAATTGCCAAGCAGGATCTGCAACTGCTCTATGGCGTCACCGAAACTGACGATGTCCTGTTCCGCAAGTCCCGGTAATGCTTTCATCAGAACCAGACGGCAAATCTGGGCGGCAGCTATTTCTGGCATCGGCACGAGAGCCGTAAATGCCGATGCCTCATCGTGACCGTGAACGCCGCCACGACGCGGGTCAAGAACAACGATGATGCGCCAATGTTCTGGAAATGGAAGGTGACTAACGATTGGCGCCACTCCCGACTGGCCGCCACGTCCGCCATCGACAACCAGGCCACCGCGATGGAATAGTCCGATCCCAATTCCGGAACGCGTACCGCGCCCGAGCCTCAACGCGTCTTTCTCCGTTTCAAGCGGCAGGTTGTGTAATCGGCGAATGCCACTCGCCACCGCGAGCGCGAGCTGCGTCCCGGAGCCCAGGCCGGCATGAGCGGGAACGGCTTCCAAGACATTTACAGCATGTGCGTCATGGTGCCCCAGCGAACGTTCCATTGTGTGCAGGTATTGCCGGACACGTTCGTTTTCCGGACCCGAAACGTCAGTCTGTCTTGCGCATCGGATGACAAGACTAGTTTTGAAATTGCTGATCGCAAGTCCAATGCCGCCAAACTGGCGGCCAAGCCCGCCGTTGAGATCAAGAAAACCGAGATGGAGTCGGGCGGGAGCGGTGACGAGTATTGCCGCTGGTCGTAGAATATCATCGCGCAAGCCCACTCTCCCGAAAATGCACTTCTAGGTCTAAAATGCGACGTTCTATTCCGGTTGACAATCGGAACAGCGTAACAACCATCGAAGGATACGGCCATGCCCGAGGCAAGCAATGAACGAACCTATACCGATGAAGAGGTTCAAGCGCGGCTCAAGCGCGATTTACCGCACTGGTACCTGGAAAACGGTTGGATTCGCCGCAAATATCGCACCAACAGTTGGAAGGGCACACTGATGGTCATCAATACGGTAGGCCACCTCGCCGAGGCGGCCTGGCACCATCCCGATCTCACCGCCTCCTATGCCTGGGTTGAGGTGCGCCTGCAAAACCATGCCGCGAAGGGGATCACGGATAAGGACTTTGAACTCGCCAAGAAGATCGAAGATGTTGTGCAATGGCAACCCGCAAAATCGGGCGGAGCTTTGGAAGGAACTCCACAAAAGGACCAGCGCTTTGCGTATGTCAAATATGACGAATAGCGCCCCTTTTCGTTTGCGCGTGAGAGGAAGTTCGCAATGGAAGACGCTTGGATTTTAGGAAAGCCGACGACGCTTGATGCTGCGATTGCCGAGGCAGCCAAGCTAATCGGCGCGAGCACAAAAGTCCTCATTGCCGGGCTGGGCACCGACGTGGCCGGCGCGCGCGCCGCAATTGCGCTGGCGCCGCGCACTGGAGCGATTCTTGATCATATGAACTCGGAAGGCGTGCTGCGGGACCTCGACGTTATGCGATCGTCAGGCGTCATGATGACGACTCCAACTGAATGCCATGCGCGGGCCGACACGTTGCTATTGGCTGGACCTGTTCGCGGCGCCGCTCGCAACCAACTTCTACAACACGTGATCGGCAGCGATCGGACAAAAGCCCCTCATCTACGTGAAATCCTATGGCTTTGTCCGGGACGGGAGCTGCTGACGTTAGCAGAGGCCATCGCCGCCACGGCGATCGGCCGAGAACCAGATGACTTGCCCGGGCTTTTGGCTGCGCTTCGCGCCCAAATCACAGGAAGAACCAGCGGTAAAACCGGCGTGTCATCAAAGCGGCTGCGGCAAGTTGCGGCGACTCTCAAACAGACACGCTTCGGCACTGCAATCTGGTCCGGCGCCGAGCTCCACCCGCTCGTCATTGAAATGCTATGCGGCGTCGTCAACGATTTAAACGCGACGACGCGTTTCTCGGGTCTGCCACTCGCGCCGGAAGACGACGCCATCGGTGTACTGCATGTCTGCGGCTGGATGACGGGCTTTCCGATGCGCACCAGCTTTAGCCGTGGGTTTTCCCACCATGATCCTTGGCTATTCGATGGCCGGCGGCTTGTGCTCAATGGTGAAGTCGATTGCGTCGTTTGGATCTCCTCTTACAGGAGCGAAGCCCCGCCATGGCGCCGGGGGCCGCCGACGATCGCGCTGACTGCTCAGGGCACGACATTTCACACCCCGGCGCAGGTTCATATCAACGTCGGTTGCCCTGGTATCGATCATTCCGGGGTCCAACACCTTACCGCAACCGGCGCTCTATCAGCGTGTACTGCAGCGCGACCAACCGCGACAATCTCTGTCGCCGATGCGATCTCACGCATCTCCGCCGCAACGCCGGGACCCGAGCTACGCCCATGCTGACGCGCATTGCCGGTGGACGCGTCATCGACCCTGCCCATGGGCGCGACGCCGTGGGTGATGTCTGGGTTCGTGACGGTCGAATCGTCGACGCACCAAACGGTCGTCCTGAGGCAAGCTACGATGCGGCAGGCAAGGTCGTCATGGCAGGCGGCATCGATATACATTCCCATATCGCTGGCTGGAATGTAGACACCGCGCGCCTGTTGCTGCCCGAGTATCAAAGTGCCGCGACGCGGCGTCCGGCCGAAACCCCATTATCAAAAAGGCTATGGTCGACATTCGAAACCGGCCATCTCTACGCCACCATGGGCTTTACTACTGTGGTCGAGCCGGCAGTGTCACCCCATTACGCTCTTCACGCCCATCTCGAGCTTGCTGACACTCCAATCATCGATAAGGCAACACTCGCAGTACTCGGTAACGACGATTATCTACTCCGCCTTTTGCACGATAATGAGAGCGAAGCAGCGATTGCGGATTATGTCGCTTGGATCCTTGAAATGTCCCGTTCACTCGGCATCAAGGTCGTGAATGCAGGGGGTGCCGCAGCCTTCAAAGAGAACGTTCGCGCCTTTTCATTCGACGATGTCGTACCGGCTTTTGGGGTAACGTCACGGCGGATCGTCAAAGCTCTGCAGCGCGCGGTCAGCAGCCTTGGCG
>JBKPIZ010000341.1:0-3642 GCA_046730495.1 Pseudomonadota bacterium | reverse complement strand
AGCCGCCCTGTTTGCGCAAGACGCTGGGACTCATCGGATTCCACGTCGGGCACAAGACGGTCGGCCGTCGGCAGTGGATCTGGACCTCGTTCGAACACAAGAAGAATGTGCCCGAGCAACATGAGGTCGACGGCAAACAGGAGCAAGGCCCCTATAATTTCTACAAGGTCGGATGCGATCCGAGGCAGTGTCCGGTTAATCAGACGCCGCCGACCCCGTGGCATCCGAAGTATAAGAACGGGCTTAAATTTTTCGATAGTAAGTTCAGGAGCCAGATCACGCGCGTTGTCCCGCTCACCGATAAAACAAAGGAGATGAATAAACAATTCCAGGACACTCTCGGGAATACGGTCTGGAAAAATTACATGTTGCTGAGCACGCAGTGGCCGAGCGATTTCAATTGCGCCAAACAAAAAGACGCGAGCACACCGCCACCCCCGGAGCCGGCGACCGACTTCAAGAAGGAGCCGGACATGAATTGCGCGCCAGCGCCGACGTTTCTCGCAAACTCAACGCTGGAAACCTACAGTCAAGGCACCGATCCACTGGCGTCGTCGAGCTGCATGGCCTGTCACGGCAACGCCGTGAGCCAGCAGGTGCGCCCGCCAGACATGAAGCCTGATGACTTCTTCAACCAATCGGACTTCACCTTCATGCTGGAAAAGGCACAGAGTAAGCGCACGCGATAACGGTGCTGAGGGAGGACGAATCATGAGCGGTTCGCTGCCGCACAAATACCCGATCGCGCCAAACGCAATCGAAGACGAGCCAGCGGGCGCGCTCACGCGTCGCACCGTGCTGACCGGCGCTGCAGCTGCGACGGCGGCCGCCACCGTCGGCGCCGCACTCGACACGCCTGCGCACGCCCAAAGTGTCGATCCGAGTTCCCGCGAGCACATGGTCCTCTTTGTGTTGCTTTCCAGCGCGCTGACCGGAATCCCTGCCGACAAGCTGGCGCCAGGTTTCAGGCTGTCACCGCCGCCAACGAATCCGCCCACCGTACCTGCACCACCCGTCGATTTGGCGAAATCGGTGACCGGCTCCGACCCGGTCGACGTAAAGCGTGTGTACTTGACGTGGGCCAACGAGAAATTTCCGTCGGGACTTGAGTACCTGCTGCGGCTGGTCAGGATAAATCTCAACGCGTCCAATCGGGATCAGGCGATCATCGATGCGTTGATGTTTGACGATGGCGATAAAAGCAAGACGCCGTACGACGTCGATGCAAAATATCTGGCGCGCAGCATAGTCTTGATGTGGTACTTGGGCGCCTGGTACGAGCCGGCCGAGCTCAAGGCGCTCCGCAAAGACCCCGCGCGCACCCCGACGTTCCAAGTCATTTCGCCGAAAGCCTACACCCAGGCGTGGGCCTTGCGTGTGGCTCAAGCCCACCCCATGGGGTTCAGCGAAATGCAATTCGGTTACTGGACCCGCCCCCCAAGCGAGCTCCTCGACTTCATGTGATCGTCAGCCAATTCTTGAGGGAGCCGGATCATGGCTGGGGAGATTGACAAAATAGTATGGGATGTCGCGATCGTCGGCTCTGGTTTTGCCGGTGCCTTGATTGCGAACGAACTCGGGAAAGGCCGCAGACGCGTCATCGTGCTCGAAGCGGGCGCAGGTGTTCCGCCCAACATCAATGCGTATATGAGGCGGTTCTATTCGGCGTCCGCCAAGGTGCCGGAAAGCCCGTACACGCCCGACATTTTCGGCGAGAACGGCTTGAGCGATCCAAACAAGGTCAATGCCGGTCGCCCGACCGTGCTAAGTCTCAACCCTAAGGGCAGGTTCGGCGATTGGACCGATCCGAAACAGGCCTATTTGATCCAGACGGGTCCGCGGCCGTTCGCCAGCACCTACGATCGCGTCGCCGGAGGCACGTCGCATTGGCTCGGTACCTGCCTCCGGTTCGTACCAAACGATTTCAAGATGAAGTCGCAGTACGGTCAATTGGCGGATTGGCCGATCGAGTATAGGGACCTCAATTCCTGGTATGGCGAAGCCGAAAAGGAACTCGGCGTTTCCGCGGATGTCGACGAGCAGAAATTTGGCGGCATCGAATTCCCGCCGGGCTACCACTACCAGATGCGGAAAATTCCGAATTCAACGACGGACCAGTATGTCCACGAGTCGCTGAACAAGAGTCCTCTCACCGAGGCGGAGACGGGATTTTTGGGAATGGGGACGGCAGTCACCGACATTCCGGTCAGGGGCGTGCCGGCCGCGCGCAACTCCGAGCCATATCGGAATCGCCGGGCCTGCGCCGGCAACACGAATTGCATTCCGATCTGTCCGATCCAGGCGAAATACGATCCCACGATTACGCTGAACGACGCGATGAACACCGGCTTCGTGAAGTTGAGCGAGCGGACCGTCGCCAGCGAGATCGTCGTTGGTCAAAACGGACTGATCAGCGAGATCCAGTACATAACATATAAGACCGATACCGGACAGAGGACGGAAACCGGGTCCGTCAAAGCTAGGATTTACGTGATCGCTGCAAATGCAATCGAGACCCCGCGACTGCTGCTCATGTCGAAAAACGGCGGTCGGACCCCGAAAGGCATAGCCAACACGAGCGATATGGTTGGCCGAAACCTGATGGATCATCCTTACTACGTCGTCTGGGGCATGTCGCCGAAGCAAATCTATCCGTACCGCGGCCCGTTGATCACGTCCGGTATTGGCGACCTGTGCGATGGCCCGTTTCGTCGCGAGCGCGCGGCGTTCCGCATCGACATCGGCAATGAGGGTTGGAATTTCGTGGTCGGCGGCGATCCCAACGTGACGACGCTCGATTTCGTCAATGGTCTGAACAAAAGCGGGCTTAACCGGCCCGCTGACGAATCCGACAAGCTGCTTGGTAATGAGGCACTATTCGGCAAGGACTTGGTGGCCCGGCTCAATGACAGGTTCACGCGCCAGTTTCGCTGCGGATTCCTGATCGAGCAGACGCCGGACCGCGATAATCGCGTCACGTTGTCCTCGAAATTCACGGATGGCCTTGACCTACCTCGGCCGCAGATTTCCTACAATCTCTCGGACTATACCAGGAGGGGATTCGTCGCCGCACACCGGATGAAGAATCTCCTGTTTGGAAAAATGGGCCTGACGGAATTCACGAAGGTCGACCCTGAAGATCCAACGCGGTTCGAGGAGGAAATCGACGGTAAGCGCGTTCCGCTGAACTATACCGGCGCCGGCCATATCATGGGAACGTGCCGGATGGGCGACGATCCGAAAGAGTCGGTGGTGGACAAGTTTCAACGTTCGCACTCAACGACTCCACCGCAAAGGGGCCGGAGGCCAGAGCCGGCCGGCCCCGGAAGGCCGCGGCGCCGGCCCGGGGCAGCTGCGCCCTGCAGGGTCCGGATGCTCATCTCCGGAAGTCGGTATCGATAATGTGTTTCGCCGTCCGCAGACTCAGCGCCGCGATCGTCAGGGTCGGGTTGGCGGTCGCGCCGGTCGGGAACGTGCTGCTGCCGACCAGATAAAGATTCGTGTGGTCGTTGCCGGCCTAACTGCTGGCGAGGCGCACCTACGACGAGTTCTTACTTCTTATGAGCGCAGCCGTCGCCGGCCAAGCAGAAGACCATGTCGCTTCCGAAGAGTACATCCGAACATAACGGTGGTGCAGGCCGG
>JBKPIZ010000340.1:0-2113 GCA_046730495.1 Pseudomonadota bacterium | reverse complement strand
GCCCATGGCCATAACCACCGCGGCGGCTCCCGCCATGGTATGAGCTGTCCGGCGCAGCCTTGTTGCCGTTTGCCAGCTCTTGCCGGTAATCATCGCGGAATCCGCTGGTTATGCGAGGTGAAAGCCCAGCGTCGTCCATGGCGCGAAGCGCCTTATACAGCTTCCCTCTGAAGTCCCGATCCATGCCTCCGATCACGTAGTCCTTCAACGACATGCCGGCTTTCTGCGCGGCTTTCGGATCCTTCCACCCGAATTCCTCGGTAACGTACTTCGACAGAGTTTTGACGACGGTCCGCGTCTTGCCCTTGTTCTTATTCTTGACCTTGACCTTGATCCGCTCCTCCACCTTGATGGTGTCGACCTTTGGCGTCCGCTCGTACAGCGACCAGAGGTATTGATCGATGCAGACGTCCGGCTCGGGGCATGCATCGAGAGCTTCGGAGCTTACGGCGGGCTTGCCGGCGTTCCGCACAGGATCAGTCGGACTCACCGCCGCGAACAGCACGGGTGGCCTTGGCTGCGGCATCGGAGGAGGGTGGGACCAAGCGGCGTTGCCGCTCGGGTCGCGCGGCAGGAGGATTCTCGGTCCAGGGGCGCGCACGGAGTGCTTCGCTTCAGTCGGCGACTGGTGCTTGTGATGATCTGCTTTGGCGGCCTGGTGCCAGGGCGAAGCATCCGTTGCCAACCGGTGTTTGTGATTGTCCGCTTTCGCTGCCGTGAGCTGGTGTGAAGCAGCTTGTTTGTGGGCCGGATTGGAAAACGCATCGGTGCCGATCAGTGCGATAATCGCCGAAACAAGAAGGCAAATCAGGGCGTGACGTCGCCCCGGACCTGTAAAACGCGCTTCCGCGCGACCGAGAGCAACGTAGCTTCGATTGGCGTGCGCGGTCCCTATAGGAATTAGGCAAACGGCAAATGCAGCCAGAAGTGTCGCGCGAACAGCTGAACACATAATTGCGCCTTGGCACGCCAAAGTGTTCGCTTTTGGTCGTACCGTTTTGAGAACAGCGGTATTGACAGTGCCATGCGAAATAAAATCTTGATGCAGCTTTGCTGCAACACCGCATTGTCAGTAAGGTTAAAAAGCCGGGGCTGAGCGGGGCGATCAGCGGCGGTCAGTCTACTCGGCAACCGCTAGGGTCAAGCTCGTTGAGATTTTCAAGATATTGGCCGCCAAATGTCCGCTTTGGGTCAAAAGTGGACATTGCCGCTCATTGATGTCCGCTTTACCCCCAAAAGCGGACATCAGGTAAGTGCTCGCGGATGTCCGCTAAGTGCCAATAGCGGACTCATGCGCTGCAACAAACAGCCGCCTATTCGATCACCTCGTCGGCGGTCATTTGAATGGTCATCGGCACGTCGAGGCCAAGCGTCTTTGCGGTCTTGAGGTTGAGCACGAACTCGAATTTGGTTGATTGGATCACCGGCAGGTCCGCTGGCTTCTCGCCCTTGAGAATCCTTCCGGCGTAGATGCCCGCCTGGTGATAAGCACTACTCTGGCTGGGACCGTAGCTCATCAGACCACCGGCTACGACTTCCTCGCGCAATTGATATATCGCGGGAATTGCGTAGCGAGCGGCCAGCGCGATGATACTTTCCCGCTTCGAGGTCAAGTATGCGCCGGTCCCGACAAGCAACGCCCCGGCTCCGCCGCTGACGAGCGTGGCGAAGGCTGTTTCGATGTCGCGGTCGTTGCTGACATCGAGAGTGATGAGTTGCAAACCGATCGCCTGCGCCGCAGCCTGCACGTCTTTTCGCTCTGGCTCGGTGTCATGCCTACCCGGATTTACGAGCATGGCAATTCGTGTCGCCTTCGGCACGAGTTGGCGCTACAGGTCAAGTCGTTTCGGTCCTACCTGGGAGCTGAGAAAGCTCACGCCGGTGATGTTGCCGCCCGGCCGGTTCAGACTGGCGACGAGGCCACTCTTGACTGGATCGTCACCGGCAGCGAAGACAATCGGTACCGTCGTTGTCGCGGCTTTGGCGGCAAACGCCGCGCCACTGTTCACTACAATCACGGCCACGGGCAAGCGGATCAAGTCTGCCACAAGAACCGGCAGCCGATCGATTTGATTGTCAGCATAGCGATATTCGATTGCGACGTTCTGTCCCT
>JBKPIZ010000339.1:0-1156 GCA_046730495.1 Pseudomonadota bacterium | reverse complement strand
CGGTGCTCGTACTTGCCCGAGAATTTTTGCGCGTAAGCGCTCGGCTCCGCGTGTGGCGCGCCGTTGGCGTCGCCTTCAAGGGTGATGGTCGGTACCGCGATGACGGGAGACTGCGCCAGCCGCTTTTCCAGATCGTCATATTTTGATTCACCGTCGGCGAGGCCAAGGCGCCAGCGGTAATTGTGGATGGCGACGGCGACGTGATCGGAATTGTCGAAGGCGGCGGCGCTGCGCTCGAAAGTGGCGTCGTCGAAGTTCCATTGCGGCGAAGCAAGCTGCCAGATGAGCTTGGAGAAATCGCGCCGGTATTTGTCGTAGCCGTCGCGGCCGCGATCGGTGGCGAAGTAATATTGGTACCACCATTGCAGCTCGGCCTTGGGCGGCAGTGGCATCCTGCCGGATTGCTGACTGCCGATCAGATAACCGCTCACCGAGACCATGGCCTTGCAGCGTTCGGGCCACAGCGCGGCGATAATATTGGCCGTGCGTGCGCCCCAATCGAATCCTGCCAGAATCGGCTGTTCGATCTTGAGCGCATCCATCAAGGCGACGGTATCGACGGCGACCGCCGCGGGCTGCCCGTTGCGAACGGCGCCGTCGGACAGAAATCGCGTCGTGCCGTAACCGCGGATAAACGGCACGATGACGCGATAGCCGGCCGACGCCAATACCGGCGCGACATCGACAAAACTGTGGATGTCGTAGGGCCAGCCGTGCAGCAGAATGACGGGAGAACCATTGGCCGGGCCGGCTTCGGCGTAGCCGACATTGAGGTCGCCGGCATCGATCTGCTTGAGCGGCCCAAATGAAGTATTCGTCCCAGGCTTGATCGCCGGTAGATTGGACGATTTCGTTTGCGCCGGCGCTGAACGTGTCAGGCCGAGTTGGGCGGCCGCGGCGGTGACGGCTGCGGTACCGAAAAACCGGCGGCGGCTATGGTCGATTTGTTCGGATTTATCGATCTTGGCCATGGCAATTCTCCCTGCAAGACTGCACGTTGATGCGCGGCCATCGGCTCAAAGTGCTGCTGGCGGCTGTTATGTGCGCAGTGGTCGAAAGCCCGCGCGAACCTCTTCTACAAAGAGTTGCGGCTGTTCCCAGGCGGCATAGTGCCCGCCTTTGTCGATGAGTTTGTGATAGGCCCGCTCGGCCCAAC
>JBKPIZ010000338.1:0-4991 GCA_046730495.1 Pseudomonadota bacterium | reverse complement strand
TAGGCAAAGCCCAGCCGCGGCGGCGGGCGTCGCTATAACATTCAGGGCCGGGCGGAAAAAGCCGAATTTACGGGACGTAAAACATATCTTAGTGCATCGCTGGCCCGTAATGTCATTCATGAAAAGGCTTTGCGATCTAATTGGACAAACTCAATCCGCGCTCAAAGTCCGCCGGCTCGCGTCACACGAAATCATGAGAATAGAGACGCCCCGACGTTTCGATATTTCGAAGACTCACCGCTCCAGCAGCATTACACGTTTGACGTGTAGGCTGCCAGCGATGCACTAAGATATGTTTTACGTCCCGTAAATTCGGCTTTTTCCGCCCGGCCCTGAATGTTATAGCGACGCCCGCCGGCGCGGCTGGGCTTTGCCTACGCACCCGGTCCCGCCGTTTTCAATCCATTCTGTGCAGGTAAAAGGTCTCCAATGAACAAAATCAAAGTCGCCAATCCGGTGGTTGAAATGGACGGCGATGAGATGACCCGGATCATTTGGAAGCTGATCAAAGAGAAGCTGATCCATCCTTATCTCGACATCAATCTGCTCTACTTCGATCTCGGCATCGAGAAGCGCGACCAAACGCGCGACCAGATCACGATCGACGCCGCAGAAGCCACCAAAAAGGTCGGCGTCGCAGTCAAATGCGCCACCATCACGCCTGACGAAGCACGCGTGAAGGAATTCAACCTGCACGACATGTATCGGTCGCCGAACGGCACCATCCGCAACATTCTCGGCGGGGTGATCTTCCGGGAGCCGATCATCTGCAAGAACGTCCCGCGCCTGGTGCCGGGTTGGACCAAGCCGATCATCATCGGCCGTCACGCCTATGGCGATCAATATCGCGCCACTGATTTCCGCGTGCCGGGCAAAGGCAAACTTTACCTGACTTTCATCGGCGACGACGGCAAGGAGATCAAACGCGAGGTCTTCCAATTTCCCGGCGGCGGCGTCGCCATGTCGATGTACAATCTCGACGACTCGATCCGCGATTTCGCCCGCGCCTCGATGAATTACGCGCTTAATCGCGGTTATCCACTCTACCTTTCGACCAAGAACACCATCGTCAAAATCTATGACGGGCGGTTCAAGGACATATTCCAGGAAGTGTTCGACGCCGAGTTCAAGGACAAGTTCGCCGAGAAGAAGCTGACCTATGAGCACCGGCTGATCGACGACATGGTGGCGGCGGCGCTGAAATGGTCGGGCGGTTATGTCTGGGCGTGCAAGAATTACGATGGCGACGTGCAGTCGGATACCGTAGCGCAAGGCTATGGCTCGCTCGGGCTGATGACCTCGGTGCTCACCACGCCGGACGGCAAGGTCGTGGAGGCGGAAGCCGCCCATGGCACGGTGACGCGGCACTATCGCGAACATCAGAAAGGCCGCGAAACCTCGACCAATTCGGTGGCTTCCATTTTTGCCTGGACGCGGGGCCTCGCCCATCGCGCCAAGCTCGACAACAATGCCGAACTGGCGAAGTTCGCCGCGACCTTGGAGAAAGTCACGGTCGGCACGGTCGAGTCCGGATTCATGACCAAGGACCTCGCTATACTCGTCGGTCCGGAGCAGAAGTGGCTTTCGACCACCGGGTTTCTGGACAAGATCGACGCTAATTTGAAAGCGGCGATGGCAGCTTGATTGCCCGCGCACTATGCCGCTTATTCCTGCGCAAGCGCGAATCCAGATAAATTTTCTGGGTCCGCGCCGTCGCGGGGACCAGCGGATCGTTTGGAACTCACATCGCCGAAGCTGACCTAACTCTCATATTCCGCAGCGCCGATCACTAGGTTCTGCCGATGGACGACGCACCGAGACCGAAGAAAACGAGCGTGCTCGGAACGATCGCGCTCGTCGTGCTGTTCGGATTGTTGATCGCGGCCACACTGTTTGCGGTGCGAAGCTGGACCTCGGTCGAAGGCCCGCCGATGCCCGAGGTCGGCTATGTCGCCATGACGATCGGGGTTGTGTTTTCGCTTCTGATCGGCATCGCCCTGATGGCGCTGTTGTTCTATTCGAGCCGGCATGGTTATGACGAAAGGGCGTCGCGGAATATGCGCGCCGACAGCGACCGCGAGCCGCAATGAGCGCGCACAAATGCGTACCCACAAATGAGCGCCCAGAAATGAGCGCCCACGCCGACATCCGTTGAACGAGACCATGGTTTTGTCCAGCGGCTTTGTCTAACGTGCGGCCGCCTATTGAATTTGGCGGCACTTAAGGATCGCACACAAGGATCGCACAGAATGACCCGGACCATACGTCTGCAGAGCGACAGCAACGCCCATGATCGCCCTTGGCGTGTCGCGGTCGAGCAAGGTTTCTTCGCCGCCGAGGGCCTTGAGGTCGAGTATCACGAAGACAATCCGAAAGGCACTGCGGGCCGCGTCGAGGATTTCTCGCAGCGCTGGAAGGAATCGCAATTGCAGAAGGGCGCGCTCGAAGTTTATCCGGTCTGCGAATGGGGCGCGATCGAGCGCGTGCAGACGCTCGGCGGCGGCAAGATCATCGGCCTCGACACGACGGTGCGCACCGGCGCGCTGATGGTGCGCAAGGATTCCAAAATTCAATCCCTTGGCGAGCTGCGCAACGTACCGATCGCGGTGACCTGGCATGCCGGCACGTTCTATGCCGCGATCGAGACGCTGGAAGCCGCCGGCGTCCCGTTCGCCGAGATTAAGCTTGTGCATGGCAACGATCGCCTCGATGCGCTCATCAGCGGCACGACCGAAGCCGCCGCGCTGATGGAGCCGTTGGTCAGCCGCGCGGCTGCCGTCGGCGCCCGCAAGCTCGCCGACTTACGCTGGCGCGGCGGCATCGTCGCCGGCGCTGACGTCGACGAAGCCACCGCCGCGAAACTGCGCCGCGCGCTCAATCGCGCCATCGACTGGCTGCGCGAGAACGAAGACCGCTCGCGCAAGGAGGTGCTGCGCGATCTCGAACCCGCGCAACGCGCCGCCGGCCTGATGCCCGAACTGGTCGGGGTGAAGACCTATCAAGCCGACGAATTCAACGAGAAGGTCAAGTGGATGATGGGGCGCGGGTTTCTGACCGAAGCGCCGAATTACGCCGAGGTCGTCCGCAGCAAGTAGCGAGGAGCGGTCGGGAAATACGGGCTTGGCAAAATAAATGCCCCCGGCTGGGAGTCGCCGAGGGCTTTGGTTCGCAGGGGCAAGTTGAAGATGGTGAAGCCTTGCCGCCACGAGCCGGCGCGCTTTCACCATGAAAATACGGCAGCATGATGTGGCAAAGCCGATTTATTGCCGTGCGGATCGCGCTTCTGCCGCAATCTGCGAGCGCCACAGCGCTTTGTTCTTCGTTTATGGTAAACGCCGCGTTATGGCGCTCGCGCCAAAGCATGATCCCGAAAAAGCCTGTCCCGGACCCGATCCGGGATGGATGCCGCTTTTCATGCGCGAACAACACGCTAAAGCGAAATGCCGAATAAAGCTGAAAATCATTTCGCTTTAGCGGGCGGCGGCAACTTGCTCTCTGGATCGCTCGCGCAGTGCGCAGCGGCGGACCATGTTTTGCCGCACTTTCGGCCCACACATCAACGAGATTTGAACTTTTCTCCCGCACAAGGCGCCTATCTAACGAAAAGCGTCCGGCCGCGAAGTCAGGCGCTTTTTTGCATCGAGCGGGTAGAAACCCGCAAAGATTATGGGGGCGCGAGAATGATCGGCTTCGACCAGACCGGGCGGCGCGCGACTGTCGCGATTGCAGCCGCGGCAGCGATGGCCAGCACGACGGTGGCGAGCGCGATCATCGCCAGCACGGCGAGTTTTGCCGTGCCGCGCTACGACGGTCTGTGGAGCGTGTCCATCGTGACCGAAAAGGGCGATTGCGACCGCGGCTACCGATATCCGATCCGTATTTCAAACGGCCTGTTGGCGAATGCCGGCGATAGTGTGTTCACAATCACCGGCAAAGTCGGCGGCACCGGCGCCATAACCGTCACAGTGAGCGGCGGCGGGCGAAGCGCCACCGGCTCGGGCCGGCTCGCCGGTAATATGGGCACGGGCTCCTGGATGGGAGGTGCGTGCTCCGGCACCTGGACCGCCGAGCGGCGCGGGCCGTAAGTCATTTCCCGGGCACAGCGCAGCACGCAGTGCTACGCTGCTGGCCCGGGATCGTTCCAAACACCGAAGCGAGTGCGACCGGATCAGCGGTGCACCGCCATAGCGCGTCGAAGAACGCGCGTGAACGCGCTAATGGCGCTGCCCCGCATCCGGGGGACGTGACTTAGTGAATTCCTACCCCTCCGCGGCGTCCTCGGCAGCAGCCTCGCCTTCCTCGCCGGCGAGGATTTTTTCGGCGATCAGGCCGGCATTCTGCCGGATCGCGGCCTCGATCTTGCCGGCGATATCGGAATTGGCCTTGAGGAAGGCCTTGGCGTTCTCGCGGCCCTGGCCGATGCGCTGGCTGTCATACGAAAACCAGGCGCCGGACTTTTCCACCACGCCGGCTTTGACGCCGAGATCGATCAGTTCGCCGGTCTTGGAGACGCCCTCGCCGTACATGATGTCGAATTCCACCTGTTTGAACGGCGGCGCGAGCTTGTTCTTCACCACCTTGACCCGGGTCTGATTGCCGACCACCTCGTCGCGCTCCTTGATCGCGCCGATGCGGCGGATGTCGAGACGCACGGAAGCGTAGAATTTGAGCGCATGGCCGCCGGTCGTCGTTTCCGGCGAGCCATACATGACGCCGATCTTCATGCGAATCTGGTTGATGAAGATCACCATCGTATTGGAGCGATTGATCGAGGCGGTGAGCTTGCGCAGTGCCTGGCTCATCAGCCGCGCTTGCAACCCGGGCTGACTGTCGCCCATCTCGCCCTCAAGCTCCGCGCGCGGCACCAAGGCCGCCACCGAATCGATGACCAGGACGTCGACCGCGCCGGAGCGCACCAGCGTGTCGGCGATTTCCAGCGCCTGCTCGCCGGCATCCGGCTGCGAAATCAGAAGATCGTCGACATTGACGCC